>DATCXH010000880.1:0-4417 GCA_036565925.1 Vicinamibacterales bacterium | reverse complement strand
GGCCTGGCGGATCCACCACGTCGCGTAGGTCGAGAACTTGTAGCCGCGACGGTACTCGAACTTGTCCACGGCCTTCATCAGGCCGATGTTGCCTTCCTGAATGAGATCGAGGAACTGCAGACCGCGGTTGGTGTACTTCTTCGCAATCGAGACGACGAGGCGGAGGTTGGCTTCGACCAGCTCCTTCTTCGCCTGTTCGGCCTGGAGCTCGCCGCGCTGAATGACCTCGATGGTGCGGCGGAGGCGCTCAGGCGTCTCCTCGAGGTCGTCGATCATCTGCTTCACGTGGACGCGGATGTCCTTGAGCTTTTTCTGAAGGTTCTTCTTCTCTTCTTCCTTCAGCTTCGGGGTCTTGGCCTTGAGCTTCGGGTTCAGGTAGCGATCGAGCTGATCGGCCTCGCGCTGCACTTTGACCACTGAATCGACCGCGTCCTTGACTTCATCGACGAGGCGCCGCTTGATGCTCTCGGTGAACTCGATGTCGCGGATGCGACGTGAGACGTCGACCCAGGCGCGCAGCGTCTTGAGACGCGCTTTCCGGTACTTGCGCTTGTCCTTCTTGGGAACGAGGTCCAGCTTCTCGATGCACTTCTGATAGTTGACGCGCGCCTTGCGGACCGCTTCGATCTCGCCGAGGACTTCGACGGCGCGCTCCTGGATCACTTCGTCGGTGATTTCCTCATCACTGAAGATGACCAGTTCCCGAATCGTGCGCTCGCCGGCGCGCAGCTGATCGCCCATGATCAGGATGCGTTTGGCGATGGTGGGGGTCCGGGAGATCGACTTGATGACCGCGAGCTTGCCGCGCTCGATGCGCTTGGCGATGGCCACTTCGCCTTCACGGGTGAGGAGGGGCACGGTGCCCATCTCGCGGAGATACATGCGCACCGGATCGTTGGTCTTGTCCAGCGCCCCCGGGGTCAGATCGAGCTCGGGTTCATCGCCCGAGCCTTCACGATCGAAGTCCTTGTCGCCGCGGTAAGCCTTGTCGGAATCGACGACCTCGATGCCCGCGGCACCAAAGGCATTGAACAGATCGTCGAGTTCTTCCGAGGAGGTGATCTCGGACGGCAGAATCTCGTTGACTTCGTCGTAGAGCAGGTAGCCCTTTTCTTTACCGACGTTGATTAGCTGCCGTACTTCGTCGTATTTCTCTTCAATCGACAAGCTCGTCCTCCGCAGTGCGGCTAAATAAGGCCTTCAAGGCGACGCAAGAGTTCGTGTTTCTGTACCCAGAGCGCGTCGATCCGGCTGCTGTGCTCCGAGGCACCGAGTTCCTGTAAGTGATCAATTTCCCGTTGAATCGCCGCGTGCTCACGTTCGCACCGCATCCGTCTGATGATTTGCGCGCAGCTCTCCGCGTCGTTCACGTGGGGTTCCTTCTCGCTCGCGATTCCGGTGACGAGCTGTGCCTCTACAGTGCTTAGACGCTCCAACAGGACAGAAGGAGAGAATCCCCTATTTTCGTTCAGTTCCAGTGCGAGATCCAGCACCGCGCGCGATGGCAGGCTGGACAGGTCCTCCGGCTCGAGGCTTTCCAGGGCGGCCAGGGCTGGTCCGGGTTCATGGACCAGCCACCAGATCAGGCCTTTTTCGGCCTTGGTCACGTTCCCAAAGCTGCTCGAAAGCCGCGTCGGGGCGGCCGTCTGTTTCTGGACGGCGGCCTTGCGGATCTGCGCACGGACGACTTCGTCGGTGACCCGGGCCTTGAAGGCCAGACGATCGCCGAACCGGTCGCGCATCGCTGCATCCGGGATGCGCGCGGCGACGGGCAGCATTTCGGTGAGGAATTTCACCCGGCCCTCATCGCTGTTCAGGTTGTGACCGGCCGCCGACCGGTCCAACAGATAATCTAGATACGGCCGCGACTGCTTTAGTCGTTCACCGTAGGCCGGCCCCCCATTCTTCTGGATGAACGTGTCCGGGTCCGCCCCCGCGGGCAGCGTGGCGACGTTGACCTCGAATCCCTCGGCGACCAGCAATTCGCTCGAACGCGCGGCGGCTCCCTGGCCTGCCGCATCAGGGTCATAGCTCAGGACGACTTTGCTGACGAACCGGCGCAGCTGCTGCGCCTGCTGCGTCGTCAGCGCCGTGCCACAGGACGCGACCACCGGAAATCCGGCCTGATACACCTGACCGAAATCGAAGTAGCCCTCGACGAGGATCACGAACCCGCGCTCGCGTATCGCCGTTTTGGCCAGATGCAGCCCGTACAGCGTGCGGCTTTTCGAGTAGATCGGCGTCTCTGGCGAGTTCAGGTACTTCGGCTGCTGATCTGTCTCCAGCGCGCGTCCGCCGAACGCGATGATCGAACCAGTATCGCGACCAATCGGAATCATCAGCCGATTGCGGAATCGATCGATCATCTGGCCATCATCGCGCTGGACCAGAAGACCAGCCTTCACGAGTGTGCCCGGCGAAAAGCCCTGTTTGGTTAACGCGTGTTTAAGACCTTCCCGTCCAGGGGGCGCAAACCCGAGACCTTGCGCGTCGGACGTGGCGGTGTTGATACCTCTATCAGCGATGTACTTGCGGATGCGCGCGCCGGCAGCGGAGGCGAGCTGCTCCTGAAACCACTTGGCTGCCACTTCATGAACCTTCAGCAGCGTCTCGCGTTCCGCGGCGCTGGCCCGCTGCTCGTCGCTGTACTCGAGCTCTGGCAGGGCGAGGCCGAATTTCTGGGCCAGCAGCTTCACCGCATCGACGAATCCAATCCGTTCGTGCAGCTCGATGAACTTGAAGACGCTACCCCCGGCGTGACAGCCATGACAGTGAAAAAAGCCTTTGTCGCGGTTGACCGAGAATGACGGCGTTTTCTCGTTGTGGAACGGACAGAGCCCCTTGTACTCCGCGCCGCTCTTCTTGAGCGACACGTATTGCTGAATCACTTCGACGATGTCGGCGCGCTGTTTCAGCTCCTCGATGAACTGCTGCGGATAGAGGGCCACCGATCAGTCCTTTAACTCCACCACCGTTACTCCACCGCCGCCCTGATCCATCTTCGCCGTCTGGAATCGAGCAACCAGCGGATGCTCTTTCAGGAAGTCCGCGACAGCGCGACGCAACTGGCCTGTGCCGTGACCGTGAATGATACGCAAGACCTGTTGATCCGTGACGGTGGACTCGTCGAGAAATTTTTCGAGGCGGGACAACGCTTCGTCGACCGTGCACCCGATCACATTGATCTCTGTCAAAGATCCGGCGCGTGGCTGTAGATCGATGTTGACCTTCACCTTCGCCGCCGACGATGGCCCGCCAATAATACGGAGATCGCGAACCGCGGCGCGCAGTCGCTTGCCTTTCATGTCGATTTCCGCGTGGTTGCCCTGTACGTCGAGGACAGTGCCCTCGAGACCAAGGGCACCAACCGTCACCCGCACGCCTGGTTCGATGGGGGCGTTCTGCTGCGCGTGCTCTGGCGACGCCGTGGACGATCCGGGCCCCTTCTTCAGCCGGCCGACGACTTGCTCGATCGCCGACCGCGCATCGGCGCGAGCTGAACCCGTCTCGCCCGTGCTGATCGCGGCCGCGGCGCGGCGTGCCGCTTGATCGGACAGTGCCGTCGTCCGCGCCTTCAGACCCTCGATGATCGCGTCGATCTCACGACGGCCCTCGCGCAGTTGCTCGTCAAGCTTCGCGTCGAGCCGCCGACGATAGGTGTCCTCGCGTTCGCGCACCGACTCCTCGCGCGACCGTAGCTTCCGTTCGGCGTCAGCGAGCGCCGCCCGCTCGCGCCCGAGCTCGCGGCGATCCTGTTCGAGACGCCGAACGTCCTGGTCCACGCGAGCGAGGTGCTCGGCGAGTTGTTTCTCGCGGTCGCTCAGGCTCGCTCGCGCCTTGGCCACGACCGATGGCGGCATGCCCAGTCGCGCGGCAATCTCGATCGCCAGGCTCCGTCCCGGCGAGCCGTACTGCAACGAATACGTCGGAGCGAACGTTTCCGGATTGAAACCAAATGCTGCGCTCTCGACGCCGTCGGTCGTCGAGGCGTACGACTTCAGCGAGTCGTAATGCGTGGTTGCGACGAGATGCGAACCGCGCGTGCGGAAGTGATCGATGACGGCGATACCGAGCGCGCCGCCTTCGACCGGGTCAGTGCCGGCGCCGACTTCGTCCAGCAGGACCAGTGACGGCAGCACGAGATTCTGGTTCATCGCGACGATGTTGGCGATGTGGGCCGAGAAGGTGCTGAGACTCGCCGAGATCGACTGCTCGTCGCCGATGTCGGCAAAGAGCGACTTGAAGACCGGCAGCTTCGATCCCGGAGCCGCCGGCACGTGCAGACCCGCCTGCGCCATCGCGACGAACAGCCCCGCGGTTTTCAGGGCAACCGTCTTTCCACCGGTGTTCGGTCCGGTAATGATCAGCACACGTGTCGGCGGCCGCATGTGGATGTCCACCGGGACCGGCTCCTCGA
>DATCXH010000070.1:0-4155 GCA_036565925.1 Vicinamibacterales bacterium | reverse complement strand
CGCCGGTCAGCTCCGAGAGGACCTCGGCGACCGTCGCCCGTCCGCGGCGATGCAGGATGTCCATGATCTGCCGCTCGCGGCGGCTCAGGTGGGCCGACAACATGCTTAATTTTCTAGCACATTGCTAGAGAAATAAGCAAGAAGATTGCGCTCGGTTTCCCACCATGACCGCGAACCACCGCACTCTTCACCCACTGTGCATGTCACGACGTTGAGCCGAAATATCAGTTGAAGGAAGCCACTGTGGAGAGGGTCATGTATCGAGGTGCGTCGCGGTTCGTGCTGTCGGTTCTGTGTGTCACGGCGTCGAGTGTGCCCGCCGTGGCGCAGGTGGTGCCGACTGGAAAGGTTGCTACGTTCGACGGTCAGGGCGCCAACGCGTGGTCGGGCAACATCCGCGCTTCCGATGATGAACTCGTCGGGTTGCTCGAAGACGGGATGAAACGGTCGCCAACCTTCAAGGGACTCGTTGATCGCCTGTCGAAGTCCGATGTCATTCTCTACGTGCGGCCTGACGTCACCGCCAAGAACAACGCGATGAAGCTCACGTTTCTCGCGGCCAAGGGCGGCTACCGCTATCTCGTAATTCGCGTTAGTGCCGGTCGGTCGAAGGACCAGCAGCTGGCCACGCTGGGGCACGAGATGCAGCACGCGGTCACCATTGCCGATGCCTCGTCAGTCGTGGATTCGGCGAGCCTGCGCCGCGAGTTCGAGCGCGTCGGCAAGCTCACCCAGCCATCGGTCGGTGACGACTTCTTCTTCGAAAGCCCGGTGGCTGAAGAAGTGCGCCGTCGCATCCTCGCCGAGATCAGCCAGAAGTAGACGCGCCACCTTCGGTGGCGGGTCACCTTGCGGTGGCCTGGAAGTACAGTGGTCTCATGACCACTGAAGCCTGGCAGCGCGGCCCAGTACCTGGGTTCGAGCCGCTGCTGATGCCCGTCGTACACGCGTTGATTCAGGCGCGCGAGGATCTCGAGCGCCTGATCACCTCCGTTCCTCCCGAACATGTCTGGCGTCGTCCTGGCGGGGCGGCCTCGATCGGCTTTCACGTGCGGCATGCAGGTGGAGCGCTCGATCGCCTTTTTACGTACGCGCGCGGCGAAGTCTTGTCGAATGAGCAGCGCGATGCGCTGAAGGCCGAAGGGGAACCTGGTGATCCGCCGGCTCCGCTCACGGCGGTTGTTGCCGACGTCGGCCGGATCATCGACGCAGCGATGGACCAACTGCGCGCGACACCGCGCGAGTCGCTGCTCGACGACCGTAAAGTCGGCCGCGCCGGTCTTCCGACCACCGTCCTCGGCCTTCTGTTTCATGCCGCCGAGCACACCACGCGCCACGTTGGACAGGCGATCACCACCGCCCTGATTCAACGATCCTGACGACGCGGTGTTCGAGTAACATCCGCTCGGCGTTTATCCTCGTGTGACGTGCCCACCCAACCCACTACCAGGTTGGTCAGCGCGTCCAGTGGTCGGGTGTCGTCTCCGCGCGCGATCGGAATGATATCGACGAAATCCTGATCCGATTCACGAAGCGCGGAGGCACCGATAATGACCGCATACGAATATTCGCCGACGTGAGCTCCCGATCGAGTTTCATCGCCGGGACGCAGTTCCAGCCGGGTCAGGCGGGCACGTATGTCATGGAAGTGTTTCTGTTCTGGCGCAATTCAGGCTCGCAGTTCAGCCGCGCCGCGCTCTCGCCGGTCGTGGTGGACTGACCGTTCGCGCGCTCCACTTTTCGTCATACGAACTCTTTTTTCGCCGGACGAGATCTTCGGTAATAATCCTCTGTTGCCGCGCTGTCCGTCCCGACGGCGCCAGCAGAAAGCCACTACTACATGACGACAACTGATCCGAGAGACATCGTCGCCAACCAGTCGATGAGCCGTCTGCAGTGGGCGGTTGTCGCGCTCACCGTCGCGTTGAACGCGTTGGACGGCTTCGACGTGCTCTCGATCAGCTTCGCGTCCCCGGGCATAGCCCAGGAGTGGGGCATCGATCGCGCCGCGCTTGGCATCGTCCTGTCGATGGAACTGATCGGCATGGCGCTTGGGTCGGTGTTCCTCGGCGGCGTGGCCGACAAGATCGGACGCCGCCCGACCATCCTCGGCTGTCTCGTAGTTATGGCCACAGGCATGGTCATGGCGACGACGGTCCGCGGTCTCGTCGATCTCTCGATCTGGCGCATCGTTACGGGCCTGGGTATTGGCGGCATGTTGGCAGCGATCAATGCCGTGGCCGCCGAGTTCTCGAACACGCGTCGCCGCGACTTGAGCGTCTCACTGATGTCGATCGGGTATCCGGTCGGCGCCGTCCTGGGTGGCCTTGTCGCGGCGCAACTCCTGCGCGGCAATGACTGGCGTACCGTCTTCTACTTCGGTGCGAGCGTGACGGCGCTGCTGATTCCCATCGTGTATTTCGTCATTCCGGAATCGGTACATTGGCTGACGCGCAAGCAGCCTGCGGGTGCGCTCGAGCGGATCAACGGCGCGCTGCGGCGCATGGGACACACGACGGTGAACGCGCTGCCCGAGGTCTCGGCCTTGGCCCGTAAGAGCTCGATCACTGAGATCTTCCAACCCGGTCTCGTGGCCATCACGACCATCGTCACCCTCGCCTACTTCTTTCACATCACCACCTTCTACTTCATCGTGAAGTGGATCCCGAAGATCGTCGTCGACATGGGCTTCCAGCCGTCGAGCGCGGCGGGCGTGCTGGTCTGGACCAACGTCGGCGGCGCGACAGGCGGCGCGGTGTTTGGACTGCTCACGTTGCGGTTCGGGCTCAAGCCGCTGACGATCGTCCTGCTGGTGCTGTCGACGGTGACGGTGACGCTGTTTGGCCGCAGTCCTGCTGATCTAAATCGCTTGTCTTTGATCTGTGCGATGGCCGGCTTCTGCACCAATGCCGGTATCGTCGGGCTCTACGCGATCATCGCGCGCGTATTTCCAACCCAGGTGCGCGCGTTCGGTACGGGGTTCACGGTGGGTGTGGGACGCGGGGGATCAGTGCTGGCGCCGATCATTGCCGGCTTCCTGTTTACCGCCGGGTATTCACTGCCGACCGTATCGATGACCATGGCCACCGGGTCGCTGCTGGCCGCAGCCGTCCTGATCCTGCTCAAGCTTGGTGATCGTCCGGCGGTGCCCGGACAAGACCGGCCACTGCGCACGACGCAGATCCCCGAGCCTCGTCCAGCCCGATGACCCGCAGTGGCAGCCGCATCCTCACGACTCACGTCGGCAGCCTGATTCGTCCGGCCGATCTGCTTCAGCGATCGAAGGCGGCGAAGCAGTCGCCGCAGGAACTCGCGCGGTATGAGCACACGTTGCGGTGTGCCACTGTCAACGTGGTCGAGCAGCAGATCAACGCCGGCATCGACATCGTCAACGACGGCGAGTTCGGGAAACCGAGCTGGTCCAAGTACGTGCTCGATCGGTTGACGGGTTTCGAGCTGCGCACTGATTCGACCTTCGAGCAGTCTGGCTCGGTCGCGACCGGATTCGCTTCCGACAATTCACGGAGGGCGAGTTTTCCACGCGGCGCGACCAGCGTGCCGGGACACGTCTGCGTGGCGCCGATCGCACGGTGCAGTTCGCGAAGCTGGTTGGTCGCGAGAACGTGATTGCCGGCTTCGCGCAACTCGAGACGTATCAACGTGTGCACCCGCAGGTGATGTGGGCGAAGTTGAACGCGCTGAGTGAAGGCGCGCGACTCGCGTCGCAGGAGCTGTGGGGGCTGAGATTGTCTCGTAGTGGCGGGTCTTAAGACCCGCCTCTACATTCTGAGGGAGCGTAATGAGCAAGAAGAGTCTGGAGGACGTACTACAAGCGGCAGGCAATCCGGTCACGCTGCTGCGCAATCAGCAGACCGGACCCAACGTGTATCCAGGCGTGCCGCCGGAATACACCAACTGGCGCGATGAGACACAGGCGTGGCAGAAGACGTGTGTGCTCTTCAACCAGTCCTACCACATGGCCGACCTGCTGGTGGAAGGACCGGACGCCTTGACGTTGCTCTCACGCCTGGGTGTCAACAGCTTTGCCAATTTCGCGGTGGACAAGGCCAAGCAGTTCGTGCCGGTCAACTACGACGGTTACGTGATCGGCGACGTGATTCTGTTCTATCTCGCGCCGAATCAGTTCAACCTCGT
>DATCXH010000385.1:0-5041 GCA_036565925.1 Vicinamibacterales bacterium | reverse complement strand
AGGAGTCGTCAGATCTGGAAGCCAGTGCGCCAGACGGCCCAGCGAACGCTCGAAGTTCCTGATCGTGCGCATCGCCACCGCGTAGACCATCTGCTGACGGAATCGCGGGTTGCCATCCGACGGCGACAACCCATCCTGCGCCAGAATCTCCGGGTCACCGAGGTTGACCGAGTCGTGCACCTGCCGTCCGTGTTCGTCCTGATCGACAATCTGCACGTACTCTCCGGTTGGTCCCGGCTCGACGGATTCCCATGGAATCGCCAGCGTCATCTCGTTCAGCACCGCGCTGTCGAAGCGTGCGGTCATTCCTGGATCGATCGCGAACACGCGGAGCTTGCGGTAGACCGGATGCGGCACGCGACGCCGAAGACCGCCGTCCTGAGCATCCATGGATTTATCCTTTCAGCTCGGGAGCATAGAGGCTGATCCGGGCATCGAGCAGGGCGCCACCATGCCTGGTGAGCACGCTCATTTCGTCGATCGATAGTTTTTTCAGGTTGGTCGCGATCGACGCCGCGCGTGCCGCATCACCCGACTGTCGCTCACCGTTCGTGCTGTCGATCGAGAACCACAACGGCCTCGGCCCCTTGCCGGCCAGATGCCGATGTTCCATCCGATCGAATTCCAAGCCACGGATCTGCTCCATCATGATGTCGAAGGCGGCCTTCAAGACGATCGACCCTGACTCGGTGGGTTGCGAATCGTTCACGAATGGACTGCCGCCGTCGCTCACGATCATGTAGTCAAGACGGTTGCGGGACGCTCGCAGTAATGGGTTCACGCCCATGTTGTCGTAGACCCCGCCGTCGGTGAGCGTCACGTATTCCACATTTTGGCCTGGGGGGTAGACGTCGCCGGCGAGACGCAATGGCCCGAAGACTGGCGGAAACGCCGAAGACGCCGCCACCGCGCGACTCACGGGAAAGTCAGGGGCCGCCACGACGCCCAGTTCGTGCTCACCGATCTCCTCCGGCAGGCCACCACCAGCGACGAAGAAGAACATGTTGCCGGTCGAGAGGTTCGTGGCGTTGAAATAGATGCGCGGGCCGTTGCGCAGAGCTGACAGCGTGATACCGGAGAACAGGTCGCGATCGTACGTGTTCGCCAGTTTTTCCAGCCGCGTCTCGAACGGATCGAACAAGCCGCCAATCGCCGATGCCACAGCGATCGACTTCGTGCGCAGGTAGGTGTCCAGCCGGTCGAGCGCGGCCGCTCCGCCCCCGTGGGCCACCAGCGCGCCGCCGGCGATGCTCCCACCACTCACACAGGACAGGAGATCCAGTTTGTCGAGCAGTCCGAGCGCCTGTAACTGGCGCATGACGCCAAGATGGAAAGCCGCGGCACGGAATCCCCCGCCCGACAGCGCGAGCCCGAGACGCTTCTCCTGTCCATTGATGACAATCGCCATGCTGTACACAACGCCGGATGACGGCGCCACGAACACCGACCGGGGGAGATCACGCGATGGGGTGCGTCAACGTCGGCGAGCGCGGAGCGCGTCGACGGGCGAGAGACATCACCGGTGTTGCGGTGATCGAAAAGACTCCCGATCGCGGTGTTTGAATCCTTCAGCGCACTTCGATCTCGACGACGCGGGCGTCGCCGACGCCAAGCCGGACGATGTGATGCGTGTCGCCACTGGGAACAAGAATCCACTGCCCCGGCTGCGTCAACTGCTTGAGACCGACCGGTGCACCGGGGTTGTCCTTCGCTTGCTTATCAGGGCCGTCGGACATGACCGTGCCGCTGATCAACACCGCAACCGTTGGAACAGCATGCGTGTGTGACGTCTGCGACGTCTCCTTGCTCAAGCGCACGTCGTAGAGCCTGAACGAGCGCGCCTCGCTCGTCATCTTCGTTGCCAGACCGCTTGCCGCGGGGGCCGTGGACCAGCCGCTCGTCTTCAGGTTCTCGACGGCAAATAACTGGTACGCACTCTTGCCGATGTTCTCGATCGTGTGGCTCGACGCCTTGCCGGCGTACTCCGCGATGGTCGCATCACCAAGCGGCCGCGACGGACGCTCCGCGGCGGGCTGGGTGGCTGTCTGGATGCGCGTGTTCGTGCCTTGCGACATCGAGATAGTGGCGATGTCGAGCTCGTGGCGATGATCGAGCGACTTGTCGCCGGGCGGAATATTCACGTCGATGATGCGGAGCTGCGGGTTCTCGAAGGTCATGTGATGCCGCGGCTCCTTCGACAGCGGAACCTGGGCAACAACGGAGGCGACGGCCGCAACTACGAAAAGGCCGATTAATCGTGATGCATGCATGGGGGCGATCATGCTTCATCGACCACCTCTGATGCCACTCCGAGGTAAGATTTGATCCGCGCGTCCGCGCGCCTAATTCGTTGGAGGGTTTCGCAATATGACACGTCTCGCCTTTGCCGTCCTCGGTGCCCTGGTCCTCTCAACTCCCGCGTGGGCGCAGGCGCCGGCCGACGCTGCCGTCGAGAAGGCGTTGCTCGCCGCCCCGGAAAACATGAAGAAAGACGCGACCGTCGTTGCGTTCAAACCGGATTTCACCTACGAGACGGTGAAGAAGGGCACGAACGCGATGGTGTGTTTCGACCGGTCGGGCTTGCCCGGCCAGCAGCCGTTCTCCGTTGAATGCACCAGCCTCGTCAACCTGCCTCGTGTCGCGCAGAACCTGAAGTTCGAGGCGGAACCGGATCGCACCAAACGTCAGGCGGCGCTGGACGCGGCGGAAAAGGACGGCTCACGCATCAAGCCTGAGTACGGATCGGTCTGGATCCGGATGCAGGGGAAGGACAAGGACACGGCGCGAACCCACATGACTGTGGCCGTGCCCGGTGCGACCACGCAGTCCACCGGATTGCCCGACAACCCGAAGCAGGGCGGCATCTGGATCATGAATGCCGGCACGACGACCGCGCATCTGATGATCCCCGGACACTGAGGCCATGCGCACGAAGGCGCTGCTGATCGTGGGCGTGCTCGGCCTGACCTCGTCGGTCACGCCGGGTGCGCACGCGCCGCTCGCGGCACAGAGCCGACAAACCTTCGTCGGCACGATCACCGATGACATGTGCGCGACCAAGGACGGCCATGCGACGATGCGCATGGGCCCGACCGATGCGGAGTGCACGAAGGCGTGCGTCGCCGCACACGGGGCCGAGTACGTGCTGACCGACGGCACGCAGGTCTACACGCTGAGCGATCAGAAGGCGCCTGAGAAATTTGCCGGACAGCGTGTCCGGATCGCCGGCACGCTGGACGCCAAGACCAAGAAGATCCAGGTGCAGTCGATCAGCGCCGCCAAATAGCGCTCCACGCGTGACTCTCGACGAGCTGCGCCGATTCGCCGTCGCGCGCAGCCTCTTTCCCCCCACCACACTTCAACGCGCCCTCGACACGCTGGCCTTTGTGCAGGCCGATCCGATCCGTTCGCCGGCTCGCGCTCAGGATCTGACGCTTCGCCACCGCGTGAACAGCTATCACGCCGGCGATCTCCAACGTCATTACGGCCGGCTCGACGTTCACGAGGACTTCTTCGTGAACTATGGATTCGTCACCAGCGCGCTGCAAGCACTGATGCACCCGCGCGGCGGACCGGTGCCGTGGAGTGCAGGCCGCGGACGCCAGGTGCGCGCCCTGCTCGACTTCGTCCGCACACACGGGACCGTGCATCCTCGCGACGTGGACGCACACTTCTCGCATGGCACGGTGATCAACTACTGGGGTGGTTCGTCGAGTGCGACCACTCACCTGATGGATGCGATGCACTATCGCGGATTGCTGCGAGTCGTGCGCCGCGAAGCAGGAATTCGCATCTACGCGGTTCACGAACATCCACCCGTCCCGCGCGACGCGGCGACACGCGCCGCGCACCTCGATGCCCTGGTGGACGCCATTGTGGGTAAGTACGCACCACTGCCGGCGTCGAGTCTGTCGATGCTGGTTCGTCGCCTGCGCTATGCCGTCCCACAATGGCGAGGTGAGCTGGGGCGCACGCTGCAGCGAGCGAAACGTCGTCTCGCCCACGCGCGCGTCGACGGCGTGGACTGGTATTGGGCGTCGGCCGAAGATCCAGCCGCCGCGGCCGTAGACGACCAGGTCCGTCTACTGGCGCCGTTCGATCCGATCGTGTGGGATCGAAGGCGCTTCGAGATGTTGTGGGACTGGGCCTACCGCTTCGAGGCGTATACGCCGGTGCCAAAGCGGAAGCTCGGATACTACGCGCTGCCGCTGCTGTGGCGCGACCGCGTCATCGGCTGGGCCAACGTGTCGGTGAAAGACGACACGCTGCGCCCCGACATCGGCTACGTCGCTTCTCGCCCACCGCGCGACCGTGTATACCGCCGCGCGCTGGACGAGGAGATCAATCGTCTAGGAACGTTCCTGGGTATCGAGGCAACTGATGATTGATGATCGTTGATCGTTGAATCGTTGTTGATTGCAGATGCTCGATTGCTGATTGGGACTTCGACGCAATCGGCATTCAAGAATCACAAATCAACAACGAATCGCCAATCACAGATCAAGAAATCAACAATGGCTTGCCGTAGCGGCCGTCAGCTCCTTGCGTGAGAAATCCGTTCTGAAACAGCTGCGACAGCACTCGCTCGGCCGTCGCAAGCTCGAGCCCGAGAAACGCCGCCGCCTCACGGGTGGTGAGCCGGAGGTCAGGCGCCGCCTCGAACTCTTCGCGGATCCATTGAACGAGCTTGCGAAAGGACTTCATTTCCATGAGTGTTCGTCCGGCGACGCCGGCCTGCTTCTTATGAATGGACGGAATAAACATGCAGGACGGCGTCGTTGTGCATTGAGCATTCAGCATTGAGCATTGAGCCTTATCGAATGATGTTGAGAATGACGCCGCCGTAGATGCGGTGTCCGTACCGGGTTTCCTGTCCGAAGAACGCCGGCGCATCGTCCTTGGACTGGACCGCGATAAAGCGATAGTCGCCGCGCAGACCCCAGCGGCCGGCGTACCACTTCACACCTCCACCGACGTTCGTCGTGAGAAACGTGCTCGTGTCGTTGACGCCGACCTCGGCGCGTTCGAACAGGCTCAAGCC
>DATCXH010000608.1:0-10454 GCA_036565925.1 Vicinamibacterales bacterium | reverse complement strand
CGGTCACGCTGCGAAACGAGTGGCGGCGGTGCTTCACGAACATTTTCTGAGCGAAGAGGAGTTCGCCCTGCCACCTCTTGGGCTGCTCGGCCCGATCAGCGAGGGTCGCGTCACGCCCGATATGCAGGAAGTTATCGCGCTCACCGACCGGCTGAAAGCGGAAATGCCACGTATGCTCGCCGAGCACAACGCCATCGTTGAGGCATTGAAGGAGCTTGGGCGTGCCGCGACGGCAGAGCGCCATCCCGAGGTGAGCCGGTTCGTCGATGAGCTGACGGCCCACGCCCAGAACGAAGAACAGGTGCTCTACCCGGCCGCGATCGTGGTGGGTGAGTATATGAAACTCAAGTTCCGTGGATCGGTGACGCCGTGAAGCTTTCGGTTCTCGCGCTCGATTACGACGGCACGATCGCTCGAGGTGATCGGCTGGATCCATCCGTTCGCGACGCCATCGCCGACGCGCGCCGAATCGGTATTACGGTGATGCTCGTCACCGGCCGTCGTCTCGACGATCTTCGTCGGGTTGCCGGGGATCTGCACTTCGTCGATGGTGTGGTCGCCGAGAACGGAGCGCTGATGCACTTTCCGGACGGAGGCCTGACCACAACCCTCGCCCCGCCGATCGCAGACACGTTCGTCGCCGAACTTCGGAAGCGCGGCATTCCGTTCGATCGGGGCCAGTGTCTGGTCGAGGCCGATGCCGACTCCGCACCGGAGATGTTGAAGGTGATCCGCGATCTCGAGCTGGCCATTGTGTTGTTGTTCAATCGCAGCCGGGTCATGGCACTGGCTCAGGGGATCAGCAAAGCCACCGGCCTCACTGCAGCGCTGGAGACGGTTCGCAAGTCGCCGCGTAACGCCGTTGCCATCGGCGATGCGGAGAACGACCACGAACTGCTTCGAGTGGCCGAGGTCGGCGCTGCTGTGGAATGGGGCAGCGCGTCGCTGCAGGCATCTGCCGATATCGTCATCAACGGCGACGGCCCGGCCGCGGTGGGCGAGTTCATCAAGCGAGTCACCCTACGCGGCCGGCTGCCGATCCCCGACCGACCACGACGACGATTGATCCTGGGTCACACCGACGATGGCAGCGAATTCTCACTGGCCGTTCGCGGTCGTAACGTGCTGATCATGGGGGAGACCAACTCCGGCAAGTCATGGTTGGCGGGATTACTGTGCGAACGGCTGATTCTGCACGGCTACAGTCTGTGCGTCATCGATCCGGAGGGCGACTACCGGACGCTTGACGCGTTACCAGGGGTCCGCGTGCTCGGCGGCGACGACGGTCCGCCGTCGCCGCGCGCCCTTCTACATGCGCTCCGTTACCCGGACCGCAGCGTGGTGATCGACCTGTCGTTGATGGAGCACGAGGCGAAGTTCGAGTACATCCGTTCCGTGTTGCCGGCGCTCAACACTATGCGTCGCCGCACCGGCACACCGCATCGGATCGTCGTCGACGAAGGCCACTATTTTCTTCGTGATGCCGTGAAGGACCATCTGCTGGATCTCGACTTCAACGGCTACACCGTCGTGACCTATTGGCCCTCGCAGTTGCCGACGGAACTCGTCGCGGCCACCGAAGTGATTCTGGTGACGAGGGAGTCGAATCAATCAGAAATCGATGCGCTGCGACAGCACTGCTCCGCGTGTCAGCACCTGACCGCGTCCACGTGGGGCATCCTGCCGCGCCTCGCACTCGATCAGGCTGTCGCGCTTCCGATCGCCCTTGAAGCCGCGCCACGCCTGCGCGTGTTCACGATCGGCGAACGCCTGACGCCACACGTACGTCATCGTCAGAAGTACGTGGACGTGCCCGTGGCCGACAACCGTGCGTTCGTCTTTCGAGGCGTAGGACGGGCGTCCCTCTCACGTGCGCACACCTTGCGGGAGTTCGTGGCGATGCTCGAGGACCTCGACATGACGCATGCCGGGGGATACCTGCGCCGAGGTGACTTCTCACGCTGGATTGCGGATGTCTTCGGCGATCACGCACTCGCGCGCGAAATTCAGGCGGACGAGCGGAAGTACGTGCCGGCGCGGGCAAGCGATACCGTGGGGCGAATCGTCGGCGCGATCAGGTCGCGCTACGAGTTGAACGAGCAGGAGGCGATGGTCAGCTAGGTCAGCACGCAACCGGACTGCAAACGTCACGGCCGGTATATGCTGGCCGCACTGGATACCTGCCGTTGTTGCCCACAGCTCTCCACATTGCGATCATCCTGTCGCCGTTTCTCGCGATGCCGCTGGTCGGTTGGCTCAGCAGAACGACCGGACGCGCACATCTGTCGGCGCTGATTCCCGCCCTCCTGACCGGCTACTTCACATACGCGCTCCAGGTTGTCGGCAGCAGCGGCCCATTCAGCGTGGCGACAGCATGGGCGCCTGCGCTGAATCTCTCACTCTCGTTTCGATTCGACGGCCTGAGCACGCTGTTTGCGATCCTGATCGCGGCGGTCGGAACGTTGATCGTTCTGTACGCCGCGAAATACCTCGAGGACCATCCACAGCGCGGCCGGTTTGCTGTCGTGCTCTTCGGCTTCATGGGATCGATGCTCGGCCTCGTGCTGAGCGACAACCTGATCGCACTGTTTGTGTTCTGGGAACTCACCGGTTTCACGTCGTACCTGCTGATCGGGTTCGACCACGAACGGCCAGAGGCACGTCGAGCCGCGACGCAGGCGCTGCTCGTCACGGCCAGTGGCGGTCTCGCGCTGTTAGCTGCGGCGATCCTCCTCGTGCAGAGCGGAGGCTCAGCGCAGCTGTCTGAGTTGACCGGCAAGGGTTCGCTGGCCGGCGATCCACGCTATGGCGGCATCATCGCACTCCTCCTGCTCGCCGCATTCACCAAGTCGGCTCAGTTCCCTTTTCATTTCTGGTTGCCGAATGCGATGCAGGCGCCAACGCCTGTGAGCGCATACCTCCACTCCGCGACGATGGTGAAAGCCGGCGTTTATCTCGTCGCGCGAATGACGCCGATCGTCGGCGGGACAATGCTCTGGACCGGCACGATAGCGATCGTCGGCGCAATCACGATGCTCGTTGGCGCGGCCCGTGCGGTGATCGAGACCGATCTCAAGCGCGTGCTCGCCTATTCGACGATCAGTGCGCTCGGCATCTTGATGTTGTTGTTTGCGATTGGCACGCCGGCGGCAGTTACGGCTGGCCTCGTCTACCTGCTCGCGCATGCATGCTACAAAGGCGCACTGTTCCTCGTGGCCGGTGCCGTCGAACACGAAACTGGAACGAGGGATGTCTCGACACTGGCCGGCCTGCGCCGCGCTATGCCGACCACGGCGCTTGCGGCGGGCCTCGCCGCCGCGTCAATGGCGGGCATTCCGCTGTTCGCCGGGTTCATTGCGAAAGAGCAGTTCTACGACACGATCAGAATGTCGGCGCTTTCTGGCCTGGGCTCGGTTCTCATGACCGCCGCGGTCGGCGCGAGCATCTGCCTCGGAGCCGCAGGATTGATTGCCGGAGTCGCACCATTTCGAGGTCGCTCGATGCCGACACCTGCGCCCCATGACGCGCCGCCATCACTCTGGTTCGGGCCAGTGATCCTCGGCGGTGCCGGCGTGATCCTTGGAGTGTTTCCGGCTCTGATTTCCGGCCCACTCGAAGCCGCCGGCGCATCGGTCACAGGCATCATGTCGACTGTCACGTTGACGCTCTGGCATGGCTTGACCCTGACGCCGGCGCTCAGCGCTCTGACGGTGGCCGGTTCGCTGGCGTTGTTCATGTACCGGCGCCAACTGTGGCGCCTCACCTGGCCTGCGGCGTTGCACGCCGAGCGCCTGTACTCCGGAACGCTGGCTGCTCTCGACGCGATGAGTCGCCGCATCGCTCCGGCCCTGCAGAGTGCGTCGCTGCGCTCGTATGTCCTCACCGTGACCACGACAGCGGTTGCGCTGGTCGCCATGGCACTGCTGATCGGGCGCATCCTGCCGCCGCCGCAACGCTGGACGCCCGCGCAGTTTCACGAGGTGGGGCTCGGCGGGCTGATTGTCGCCGGCGCCGTGTCGGCGGCACTCGCGCGATCGACGATGGCGGCTGTCTTGTCGCTGGGTGTGGTCGGTTACGGTGTCGCGGTGATGTACGCGCTCATGGGCGCACCGGATCTCGCAATGACTCAGTTCGCGGTCGAGACTTTGACCGTCGTCATCTTCGTACTTGTGTTCTCGCGTCTGCGCGGGTTTGGTGATCTCTCCTCACGGTTCGTGAAAGCACGCGACGCGGTCATCGCTATTGCGGCCGGCGGTCTGGTGGCCACGCTGGTGTGGTTCGTCGGCGCCTCTGGTACGACGTCGAGACTCTCGACGTACTTTGCTGATGCCGCTCCTCGGCTGGCGCACGGCTACAACATCGTCGACGTGATTCTGGTGGACTTCCGCGGGTTCGACACGATGGGCGAGATCACGGTGCTCGTGACGGTCGCGATCGGGGTTCGCGCGCTGCTGCTCATCGGTCGGGAGCGGCGCCAATGACGTCCTCGATTCTGCAGACGGCGGTGCGTCTCCTGATGCCGCTGCTGCTGCTGTTCGCCGTGTTCCTGCTGTTGCGAGGACACAACCAGCCTGGCGGCGGGTTCGTTGGCGGCCTCGTGGTTGCGGCGTCCTTCGTCCTGTATGCGATCGCATTCGGCGTCGATGCCGCGCGTCGCGCACTTCTCGTGCAACCGTCGAGGCTCCTCGGCATCGGCCTCTTGGTCGCGCTCCTCAGCGGTCTCCCTGGAGTGATCGGCGGCGACCCGTTCATGACAGCCGTATGGACATCCTTCGATACCGGCTCGACGGTGATCGATCTCGGAACGCCGTTGCTCTTTGACATCGGCGTGTTTCTCGCAGTGATCGGCGTCGTCTTGACCATCGTGCTCACGTTGGCCGACGCAGTTCTGACTGAGGAATGATATGGAGCTTCTGCTGGCGATCGTCTCAGGGGTGCTGTATGCGAGCGGCGTGTATCTGATGCTGCGGCGCCGCCTGGCACAGCTGATCATCGGCCTGAGCCTGCTGTCGAATGGGTCCAACATCCTGATTTTGTCGGCGGCGGGCGTCACGCGCGGGAAGCCACCATTGATTTCGGAAGGGATCGCGGCGGAGCCATTCGCCGATCCAGTGCCGCAATCGCTCATTCTCACTGCGATTGTGATTGGATTCGGTGTGCTCGCGTTCGCGCTCGTCCTCGCTCATCGCGTCCACCAATCCGCAGGATCAGACGACATAGACAGCATCGGACCCGACTCCGCCAGCGCTTCGTCGGATACGCCGGGTCGAGCGTGATGCTGCTCGCTCTGCCGATTCTGCTGCCGCTCCTCACGGCGATCATGCTGCACCTGCTGCCGCAACGCAGTCGGTTGTTGCGCGTGGTCGCCTTCGCCGGCTCGCTCGGTGTGTTGGCCGCAACCGCCACGATATTCGTCAGGGTCCATGCCGCCGGCATTCAGGTGCTTCAAATCGCCTCCTGGCCGGCCCCATTCGGCATCACGCTCGTCGCCGATGTGTTCAGTGCGGTAATGGTGGTGATGGTCAGCATCATCGGTGTAGCCGTGACGGGGGCCTCGTTTGCGGGTGTCGATCCCCGGCGTGAAGCGTTGGGCTACCACCCGCTCATTCAGGTCGTCCTGATGGGGGTGGCAGGCGCGTTCCTCACCGGCGACATCTTCAACCTCTACGTCTGGTTCGAAGTGATGTTGATCGGCTCGTTCGTGCTCATGTCATTGCACCGGACACGGGCCCAACTCCAGGCCGCGTTCACGTACGTGGGCCTCAATCTTCTTGCGTCGGCGTTCCTGCTGACAGCCATCGGTCTTCTGTATGGACAGGCGGGGACATTGAATCTGGCGGATCTCGCCCGCGCCTGGCCCGAACGCCGCACGGCAGGCCTCGACGCGACGCTGTCGATGCTGTTTCTCACCGCGTTTGGCATCAAGGCCGGCTTGTTTCCGTTGTTCTTCTGGTTGCCGGCGTCGTATCACACGCCACCGGCAGCGGTTGGAGCACTGCTCGCCGGACTGCTGACGAAGGTCGGTGTCTACGCGATGATTCGTGTGTTCACGCTGTTGTTCCCCGATCCGAACGCGATCGTCTACACCGTCGTACTCGTGCTTTCGGCGATCACCATGGTCGTGGGTCTGATGGGCGCACTCGCGCAGACAGATTTCCGGCGTGTGCTGTCATTCAATCTGGTCGGGCACATCGGGTTCACGACGGTCGGTCTCGCGTTGTGGACGCCTGCGGCTCTCGGCGGATCGATTCTGTACGTGCTGCATCACATGCTCGTCATTTCGACGCTGTTCCTCGTGAGCGGTCTTCTTCTCCGGCGGAGAAGAACCGCTGACCTTCGCGTCCTCGGAGGTCTGTATCGATCGCAGCCGGCAGTGGCGTGTCTGGCGCTGATTCCGCTGTTCTCGCTCGCCGGCATTCCTCCGTTGTCGGGATTTGTGGCGAAAGTAGCTGTGGTCGGACCGATGATCGCGTCTCGCCAGTACGTGCTTGCTACGGTGTCGCTTGGCGTGAGCTTGTTAACGGTGTTGTCGATGGCGCGGCTGTGGGAGGAATCGTTCTGGAAGCCAGCGCCGGTGTCCGTGCCTTCGTCTGTTCCGCCGGCCAGGCTCGGCCTGCCGATCCTCATGCCTGTCGCGTTCCTCGTGAGCCTGACGATCGCGCTCACTGCGTTCGCCGGTCCGGTTTCCAGCGTGACGACGCGGGCTGCAGAACAGTTGCTCGATCGGAACGCGTATCTTCGTGCAGTTCTTGGAGAGGGGGTGGCGCGTGCTGCTCGGTAACCTGCTTCTGGCACTGGCGTGGGCAGCGCTGCAAGGAGAGTTCTCGCTGCAGACGTTGGTGACGGGGCTTGTGCTCGGTTATCTCATCCTGCTCGCGTTGGTGCGCGGCGGCGTGCTCAACCCATCGCCCTATATCGGGCGTGTCCATCGCATCGTGGGTCTGGCGGCGTATTTCTTCTGGGAGCTGGTCAAGGCAAACTTCCGATTGGCGCTCGATGTCGCCACACCTCGTTTCAGTATGAAGCCAGGCATCATCGCCCTGCCGCTGGATGCCACTGAAGACAGTCAGATCCTGCTGCTGTCGATGCTGATCAACACGACGCCCGGCAGCGTCGCGCTCGACGTGTCACCAGATCGCAAGACCCTTTACGTTCACGTGATGTACATGGACACACCTGAGGCCGCGCGCGACGATATCAAGCAAGGCTTCGAACGTCGCGTCCTCGGAGTCCTTGGCTGAACAGGTATGACGAGCCTCCCGTTCCTCATTGCGCTGACGATGCTCGTGGTCGCAGCGGGCTTGACCTTCATCAGGCTGGCGAAGGGGCCCACGCTGCCCGATCGCGTGATCGCCATCGATTTGATCGGCGTCGTGCTGGTGTGCGTGCTGGTCCTCATGGCCGGTGTGACCGCACAGCAGGCGTTCCTCGACGTCGCGATGGTCATCGCGTTGATCAGCTTCGTGGGAACTGTCGCCTATGCGCGCTACATCGAGCGAGAGGGATCATGATCGAATGGCTGTCGGATGGCTTGTTCATCGCTGGTGCGACGCTCGCATTGCTCGCCGGCGTCGGCGTGCTTCGGATGCCGGACGTGTTCACGCGCATGCAGGCATCCACCAAGGCGTCGACGCTCGGCCTTGGATGCCTGCTGGTCGCCGTCGCCCTCCGAAACCCTGAGCTGTCTTTTGTCGCGCGCAGCGCCAGCATCGCGGCTTTCATGTTGCTGACGACCGCGGTGGCGGCACACGTCATCGCACGAGCGGCGGCGCGGAGCGGCGCTCCGATATGGGAGGGCACGATCGTCGACGAACGTCCGCCGCAGATCACCGGGAGGGATTCGACGTGAGCACTGCTGCGAAGGGCTACCACGGCAATGTATAACGCGCTTCAATGAAGCGCACGATCAGACCTCGGCTTTCCGCCGGCTGCAAATCCCGCCTGTGCTCGATCCGCTCTGCCTGGTCGGCGAGATAGGGATCTTTCACCGCTTCGCGAAACCACGTTGAGTAGTCGCCGTTCTGCAGGTGGAACGACCAGGTCTCTTCGTCGATACCCTCAGCGATTTGCGCGAACATGACCAGATTCTGCGCTTTCAGATTCAGCCGGCCATCCGGTCCGCGAAAGTAGAAGCTCCGATCCCGCATGTTGCCCTCGGCATACTTGCGAAGATGCCGGATCCGCTCGGCGCGGCTGGCCATGATGCGCATGGAGAATGGCGGCTTCCCGCTGTGCGGAAACCACGCGACCGCATGCCCGCGCTGGTAGCGCAAATCGTCAGGCCAGTGAAATGTCAGGTCGAGCGCGTTGGCAAACTCGTTCAGCCTTTTCTCCGGCGACTCGCCAACCAGAATAACGAGATCAGTCATTGACAGGATCGCGTGCGCCACATGGTCGGGATGCACAGTTACCAGAATCGTCTCGCCGAGCCTGTGCGGCAGTGCTTTACCGACATGGCCCCAGTTGTGCGGCAGCATGTGATGCGCCTCGTCGAGAACGATCCAATGTGGGCGTCCGGTTCGCGTCCGCATCGCCTGCAGGCTTGGGAAGAGATGCCCGAAGTACTGCGGTCTGTCGGCGAGTGGTATTCCCAACAGATTGAGATTGAGGTTCAGCTTGGGATCCTCGAGCACAGCAAGCGCCTCGTTCACGGGAATGGCATGACGCGGGCTACCCAAAGAAAGCACCTGGGGTAGAGTCCCGTAATCGCCTTCGGGATCGATCATGCAGACTTGATAGTCGCGGTCGATGAGTCGCTCGACGATCCCGGCGGTTACCGTCGACTTACCGCTACCCGAAGGTCCGGCAATCAGGATATTGAGCCCGTACGGAGGAATGGCGACCGCATTTCCCTCGGGCCCCGTGCCAATAGCGACGAGGTTTCTTTGAAGCTGGCCGTGCATTCTGGACACGTCATTGGCGATCAACTCATCGATCACTTCGGCAACACCGTGCCCGGCTTCGCCTGTTGTCGTAAACGCGGCGACCTCGCGTATGGTCGGCAGGGCATTGGCGACGGCTACCGCGCATTCGCAGCGTTCGAGGAAGGCGTGGTCGTTCTGGGCGTCGCCGATCCCAATGGCTTCGTGCGGCGACAAACCGAGCTTCCGCAGCGCATGGTCCATACCGGTCGCCTTGTTCACACCGGCTGGTAAAACCATGACCGCGTCTCTGTTGAAGATGATCTGAAGCTCCAGGCCCATCTCCTGAATCACCTGAAGCACCGCAGAATGATGTGGTACCCGTGTGTCGACGATAACCTTCCCAATGCCGATCGCATTGCCGGTAAGCTCGCGCAACCGCCGCAGAAAGCGCGCCGACGGCGGTTTGCCCAACAGCGTCTCCTGTCGCGTTCGCGGCTCGTAAAGTACTCCCCCGTTTTCCGCCACAACGTAGTCGAACAGAGAAAGCCTCGGACAAACCGTCAAGAGATCGTCGAGTTGTCTGCCAGTGAGCAAAATCGCGCGCCGGCCCGACATGCGGAGCCTCTCGAGCGCCGAAAGCGTCGACTCGTCGACCGCTCCGTCCGTGGCAAGGGTGCCATCGTAGTCGGTAACGAGAACCAGATAGCGCATCTGCAGTGCCCCTTTCCCTTTCCGCTCAGCCCGTTGTTTGCGCTGAGCAGTTCCTCTGGGCTCGAGTGACCGCGGTAGGCCGCGGCGCACCGTGACTGATGCGCTCTATTCGCTATCCAATCGCGAGCACCGGAAATCGTGCTCACGAGAGCAAATCGCAAGCCGACGGTAAGAATCACGGCAATGACGCTCACCTCGCTCCGGTGTGGCTCATGCGCTCGAATGGGTTCGTCAGAAGCGATGGAAAAGGTCACGCACGAGATAGCACGTTGCGCGCCGGAACAGTGAGTGGCGATGAGGAACCAGCCGACCAGGGACTGCGCGTGGTTCGTGAGAGAGTACATGAGGAGGCAAAGTCATGCGCGCTGTACGATTCGCTGGTGTTGGTCGGCCCGCGCAAATCGCGGATGTTCCGAAGCCGGCGCCGGGCCCCGGACAGGTGCTCGTGAAGATTGGCGGGGCGGGCGTCTGCCACTCCGATCTGCACGTGATGGACGAAGACCTTGGTTTCGAACCGCCTTTCACCCTTGGACACGAGAATGCGGGCTGGATTGCCGGACTCGGAGAAGGTGTTTCGGGTTTCAAGGAAGGCGACGCGGTAGCAGTCTACGGTCCGTGGGGATGCGGCCGCTGTCACGCGTGCCAGCTCTCGATGGAGAACTATTGCGAGAACTGGGCCGAGATCTCCGGCTTCGGCGGAGGCCTTGGTTTGGACGGTGGGATGGCGGATTACATGCTGGTTCCAGCCGCACGCCTGCTGGTGCCGCTTGGCGACCTCAGTCCGGCGAAGGCCGCGCCACTGAGTGACGCCGCGCTGACGCCCTATCACGCCATCAAACGCGCGCTGCCACGCCTCAATGCCGACAGCACCGTCGTCGT
>DATCXH010000796.1:0-2535 GCA_036565925.1 Vicinamibacterales bacterium | reverse complement strand
GGCTGCGCGCTGCGTACGAACTCGCAGGACCATAATCGATGCGCTGAAACGGAAAGCGCTGGAGGGTCGCTCGTGGAGCGTTTCACGTTCGGCGTCATTCTTGGTTTCGCCATTGGCATCATCGATGTGCTCCTGATGCTGCCGCTCGCGTTCCCGGACAAACGAGCGGCACTCCTCGGTGCCTTCTCGTCAAGGTTTGCGCTGGGTTTCTTCGCTACGGTCGTCAAGCTTCCAATGTCACCTATCGCATCCGGGATCCTGGTCGGTGTTCTCACGAGCATCCCGGACGCGATCGTGACGAAGGCCTACGCGCCAATTCTCATTACCGGCGTGGTGTTCGGCGCGATCGCGGGATGGGTGGTAGGCCGCTGGGCGCGGCCGATCTGATGATCAACGTTGGTTACGCTGCCGGCCCGCCTAGTGTGCAAGTCGCCAGGGAACCGCGTAAACCGCCTGTTCTTATTGATCCGCCGGTCGAATGCTCTACTCGCTTCTCAGCGCGATCGCCGGATCGACCCGCGTCGCGCGCACGGCCGGGATCCCGCATGCGGCGATCGCGACGACCACCAGCGTGGCGACGGCAAGGAGCGAGGAGATGTCGAACGTCCCCACGCCGTAGACGAGCCCCGCGAGGAGCCGCGCCAACCCGGTCGTGGCCGCCAGGCCGATCGCGGCACCAATCGCGACTCGCCACGTGCCGTCGCGCAACACGCGCCTCACGATTTCGGCGCGGCTCGCTCCTAGCGCCAAACGAATGCCGAACTCCCGTGTCCTCTGCGCCACGAGATACGACATGATCCCGTACAGACCGACCACGGACAGCACCAGCGCTGTCGCCGCAAATACAGTGAGCAACCAGCTCGTAAAACGGGACGCCGACGACTGCTGCGCGACCACATCCGCCAGCGTGCTTGCGTTGAACGTCAGGATCGATGCATTCCCATCGCGGATCGCCGCGCGAACCGCCGACGCCAGCGATGACGGCTCAACGCGAGTACGGACCACGACGCCCTGGGCGGCACGGTCGATGTAGGGCAGGTACAGATCGGGATCCCCAGTCGGATTTTCCGGCAGGCCTCGATACTTCACCTCGTCGACGACGCCCACAATTGTCATCCATGGATTCTGGCTGCCGGGTGCACCGAGCTTGATGCGCTTGCCGATCGGATCCTGATTCGGCCAGAAACGGCGCGTCACGTTGTGGCTGACGATGACCGCCGGGCTGTCCGGCTTCTCCTCGGCTGGCAGAAACGTACGGCCCGCCTCGAGCCGGATCCGCAGGGTCGCGAAGAACTCCGGTGTCACCCGATGAATGTAGGCGCGCGGCATCGTCTCGGCGTCGACCGTCGCGTCTCCTTCGGCAGAATAGAAGACGGCCGACGCGCCGCCGAACGGAAGGTCGCTGGCAAGGCTCGCCGCTTCGACGCCGGGGACGGCACGGAGGCGTTCGAGCAAGTCGGTATGCGAAGTGACGAACGGAGCGGGCGGCGCAGCCGGACCGCCCGGCGTGGCTGCAAGTGTCGTCTGCCGGGGAATCGTCGCGTTCACCATGAGCACGTTCGCTGCCTCGAAGCCCGGGTCAATCGCCGCCAGCTTCTGAATCGAACGGATCATCAACCCTGCGCCAGCCAGCAGTACGACGGCCAGCGCGACTTCGACAATGACCAGCGCGCTGCGAAAACGCTGCGAGCGCAGGCCGCTCGAGCCACCCCGCGAGGACGTCTTGAGCGCATCCCCCAGCCGCGGGAACCGGGTGTGCATCATCGGCGCGATACCGAGCAAGACGCCGCTGACCAGGGCGATCGCGATGCCAAACGCCAGCACCGTCAGACTCAACTGCGGCCGCACGAACGTCGGGAACGCAACGGGACTCGCGGCGACGAGCGACGGGAGTGAAATCTGTGCGATTGCCATACCCGTGAACGCGCCGAGCATCGCCAGCAGGCAGTTTTCCGTGATCAGCTGCCGCAGCAGGCGGCCCGGGCCCGCGCCCAGTGCCGTGCGCACCGCGATTTCGCGCTGCCGGGCGTCGGCACGGCCGATCAGGAGACCCGCGACGTTCGCGCAGGCAATCAGCAGCACCAGGCTGACGGCCGCCATGAGCGCCACGACGATCGGGCGGAGCTGCTGCAGCACATAATCTGCCAGCGGACTGACTTCGACACCACGCTTGTCGTTGGTCTGCGGGTAGGCCGCAGCCAGCTGACGCGAGATCGTGTCGAGCTCGGCGCGCGCGTCGGCGATCGTCGCGCCGGCCTTGAGGCGCGCGATGTTCGTCCAGTTGTTGCTGTGCCGGTACGCATCGCTCTTCACCTCGGCCGAGAACGTGAGCGGAACCCACAGGTCGATGTTCCACACGTACCGGAAATCCTGAGCGAGGACGCCTACGACTCGGCGCGGAGTTCCGTCGACGCGAACGTCCTTACCAATGATCGACGGGTCGCCGCCGAACTGTCGCTGCCAGAAGCTATACGAAAGGATGACCGGAGCCGTCGCTCCGACTTCGCCCTCCTCCGGCAGGAACGTTCGTCCGAG
>DATCXH010001216.1:0-3663 GCA_036565925.1 Vicinamibacterales bacterium | reverse complement strand
GCGAGTTCGCATAAACGGCCGTGCCGTCGCGCATGTCGGCAATCGGCACGAGGTCATCGGGACCCTGACGGCCAAGGAACTGGCACATGTCTGCTCGTCCGCGCAGGCATTGATAACAGGAGCCGCATTGCGGGGTGCCCGACACGCAGACGCGATCGCCAACTTGCACGCGGCGCACCTCCGGCCCGACCGCTTCAACCACGCCCACGCCCCCGTGACCTTGAATGAGCGCCATCGTGTTCAGGCGTCCGCCGAAATTCTGACCAAGCCCGAGCACGGCACCGGTATTCGAGTAGCAGAGATTGGTGGCCTCGGTGCGGACGACGACCTGCCGTCCAGCGATTGGCCGAAGCGTCAGTTCCTGGAGAGTGGTGCGTCCTCGGCCGCTGCCGCGCGAGACCCATCCACGAAACCGTCGGCCGGTGACCACCGCCGCGCTTCGTGACTGTTCTGCGCCTGCTCGTAAAGCGGCGTGAGCCTCCGCCGACACACCGATCGCTGCCCCTGCCGCGGCGAGTCCCGTCTTCAGCAGACTGCGGCGTGAGGGGTGCACATCCTCGGCATCCATACGAACCTCGCGGTGAACTAAGGATTAGTGAGGAACTCGGCTTCTTCTTTCAGCCACGCGTCATACGCGTCCTGCGTCTGGATGGCATAGACGGCCTTCATGCGGAAATGGCCGAGCCCGCACAACTGCGAGCACGCGATATCCCATTGGCCGATCTTGGTCGGCGTGAACCACACCGGCTGGACGATCCCGGGAATCGCGTCTTGTTTCACGCGCATCTGCGGCAGGCCGAGGCTGTGAATGACGTCCTTGCTGGACAGGAAGATCACGACCGGCTTGCCCACTGGGAGATTCAGGCGGTTGGTCGTGACGATGTCGTCCTTGCCGACTGCCTCGTCGCGATCGAGCCCGAGCGGATTGTCCGGGCTGACCAGCTTGATGTCGGTTCGGCCGAACACGCCATCGGATCCAGGGTAGTGGACGTGCCAGGCGAACTGCTCGGCCACGACGCGCACCGTCGTTGCGCCATTCGATGGCGGCATCGCATCGACGTTGGTGCGCCAGAACGGAATCGAGAAGAAGGCGAGCAGGACGATCTCTGCGACGAGCACACCGCCCTCGATCCACGTCGACCACGAACCTCTGACGCCCCGGTAGTTGGCCTGGGGATGGGCGCCGCGCCGGAATCGAATCAGCACGTAGACGAAGAAGATGCTCCAGCCGACGAAGAGCACGAGCATCAGCCAGTGGATCAGCACCATGATGTGATCCACTTCCGCGGCATGCGCGGACGCCGCCACCGGCAGCCCGAGCCACTGCAGCATTACTGCGCGACTCCCGGTGTCGTGTCCGCCCTGCCGTCGCCGAACGCTTCGGCGAGGCTCGCCGTAGCGCGCTCTGCGGGCGAAGACGGCAGGCGGACCTCAGCTTCACGCGCCCGCCGTGCGAGCACGACGATGAACCGCGCAAACGCTGCGAGAACGATCGTCGTCACGCCCATCAGCACGCCGATGCCGGCATTCAGGCTCTCGCGCATCGGGGTGTCTTCGCCGCCGAAACAAACGGGACAGGCCATTTCTATGCCTCTGTAATTCTTGATTGATCGATTCTCGATGGGTGATTCGTTGTTGATTGCCGATTACTGATTATCGATTCCAAAACCAACCAGCTCATTCGTTGCGTTTTGACCACCAATCGACAATCCACAATCGCCAATCAACAACCAATCACCAATCAAAGATCGGTAAATCGTCAATCACCGCGTGAACGCGTCGCCGAACTGTGTGCCGAACAGATGATCGCCCTCGGCGAGCAGCACACTGACCAGCAGGCCAATGAACAGGAATGCTGTCAGGCCGAGTGGCCAGTACACCATCGGCTTCTCGCCCTTCAGGTGCATGAAATACATCGCGACGAGCGACGCCTTTGTCAGTGCGATGCCGAGACCAATCACGACGGCCGGCGTCTCCGGCAAACGCAGATACGACACGCCGACGGTCGCGAGCGTCAGCACGAGCAACGCACCGAACACCAACATGTAACCTCGGACCTGTGTCGCGACGTCGTGAGCCATAACCTCAGAGTAAATACAGGACGGGGAAAAGGAAGATCCACACCACGTCCACGAAGTGCCAATAGATGCCGGCCACCTCGATACGGTTGGTGAACCGCTCGGGCTCGCTTCGCCACATCCGCGCACCTGGACCCCACAAGTACGCGTTGACGATCATCCCGACGATGACGTGCAGCGCGTGCAGGCCCGTCAGCGTGAAATACAGGCCCAGGAAGTTGTTCGTTGACGGGTAGAGGTGGTGCGAGAACTTGTCGCTGTACTCGATGGTCTTCACCACGAGGAAGATCGCGCCGCCAAGCAGCGTGAGCCCCATGAACAGCCGGTATCGCCCCAGGCTAACTGCTTCCTCGTCGCGATTCCCGGACCGGACCGCGGCGATATGTGGCGCCA
Organism: Vicinamibacterales bacterium; assembly: GCA_036565925.1. Classification (GTDB taxonomy): domain Bacteria; phylum Acidobacteriota; class Vicinamibacteria; order Vicinamibacterales; family UBA2999; genus Gp6-AA40. The sequence continues at coordinate 1,192 of DATCXH010001216.1, read as the reverse complement.
GCGACGCCCACGCCATCACCATCGTCACCGACGAAGCGATCAGGACCACGGTGTTGAACGCGGCGAGAGGGACGCTGAGTATTTCGTGTTGCACGGGCCACGTCGGCACACCGCTTCGCAGTAGCGCATACGAGGAGAACAGCGAGCCGAAGAGCATCACCTCGGAGGCGAGGAACAGCCAGATGCCCAGCTTGGGGTTCGTCAGCCCGGTGTCTGGTCGAACCTCGGTGGTGTAGGGAATCTCCATTTACTTCGCGCTCTGCGCGTACTCGACGTTCTGCGGCAGGAAGCCTGCAGAGGCACCCGGCACGCTGTAGTCGTACGGATCCCGATAGACACGCACCGGCTGATCGAAGTTGCCGTGCGCACGGGGCGGCGTTGACGTTGCCGCCCACTCGAGCGTCGTCGCCTCCCAGGGGTTCGTGTCGGCGACGCGACCCGAGCGGATGCTGATGAGCAGGTTGACGATGAAGAACAACTGGAAGAACGCCAGGCCGAACGCGGCGTAGACCATCGGCACGTTCAGCGAAATCGTTTCCTGGGCGTGAGTGTAGATGGCGCCGCCATCCCAGAGCCGCCGGTTCACGCCGGCCAGACCCTGGATGAACATCGGCAGAAAGATCACGTTCATGCAGATGAGCGAGCCGACAAAGTGAATGCGGCCGAGCGTCTCATTCATCATTCGACCGGTGATCTTCGGGAACCAGTAATAGATGCCGGCGAACAACGCGAAGATCGTGCCCGGCGCGACGAGGTAGTGGAAGTGGGCGACGACGTAGTTGGTGTCGTGGAGCGGGATGTCGGTGGCGGCCAGCCCCAGCGGCAACCCGGTGAGGCCTCCGAGGCCGAACATCGGCATGAACGCCAGCGCAAAGAGCATCGGCGTGTTGAACCGGATCGATCCGCCATACAGCGACAGAATCAGCGAGCTGAGGACGATCACCGACGGGATCGAGATGATCATCGTCGTTGCCTGGAAGAACGCGCTGATCGCGGTGCCCATGCCGGTCAGGAACATGTGGTGGGCCCACACGATGAACGACAAGAACCCGAGCACGAAAATCGAGTAGACCATCAGGCGGTAGCCCCACAGCGGCTTCCGCGTGTTGTTGGCGATGATCTCGGCGACGATGCCCATCGCCGGCAGGATCAGCACATACACTTCAGGGTGCGCCAGGAACCAGAACAGGTG
>DATCXH010000689.1:0-2342 GCA_036565925.1 Vicinamibacterales bacterium | reverse complement strand
GAGCGATTCCCGGCGTGCGCGATGTCAGCGTGTCGCTCTCCAAGCCGGCATCTGGTGTCAGCGCAGTGGCAGAAGCCGTGTCCCGTGTTGACGGCGCACCTGGCTCATCGTTCGATGTACCCGCCATCCGGTCAGCGATATCGCCGGGGTTCTTCAACACGATCGCCCTGCCGGTACTCGCCGGTCGCGATTTTAATTGGCGCGATCATTCGCGCAGCCGGCCCGTTGCGGTGATCAGTCAGAGCCTTGCTGAGCGGGTTTTTCAAGGTGGCGTCGCCGTCGGCCAACGCATTCGTATTGGTGAAGCACCAGAGCACCGGGACATCGAAGTGGTGGGCATCGTTGCTGATGCTCGTCTCTACAACGTCAAAGACAGCAACGTCGCTGCTGTGTATGTGCCGGCACTGCAGACTCTCGATCCTGCCGGGAAGTGTTACGTGGTCCGAGGACAGGGCGTTTCGTTCGCGGCAGTACGGCAGGCCGTTGAATCGCTAGGTGTAGAGCTGATCAACTCGCAGGTGGAATCGCTGAACTTCATCGTCGGCCGAGCGCTCGTACAGGAGCGTCTCGTGGCAGCCTTCGCTGCATTCTTCGGAGCGCTCGCGTTACTGATGGCGGCCGTCGGTCTCTACGGGCTCACGTCTTATCATGTCAGCGAGCGCGCCCGTGAGATTGGCATTCGCATGGCCCTCGGGGCCGACGCGAAGCGTGTCCTGGTCGGCGTCGTGGGTGACGCGGTCCGGATTACTGCTGTGGGCGTACTCGTCGGAGCGGCCGTCGCCCTCGCGGTTGCACAGCTCGTGCGCACGTTGCTATTTGGTGTCACGACGTACGATCCCCTCACAATGATCACGGCACCGGCACTACTGCTGATTATTGCCATCGTGGCCTGTCTGGAGCCGGCGTTGCGGGCGGCGCGCGTGGATCCAATGCTGACGTTACGCGCGGAATAAGTTTCCTCACATCAGCCTCTGCCATTCGTCGACGACGGCGTGACGTGCGCCGCGAAATGTCCTGAGCCCTTTTGTCCCACCGATCAGGGGTCGCTGCGATTTCCGTAGCGCACTCGGCCCATCACAATCACGCAAAGAAGGAATGGGAATGAAAAACTACATCAGTCTCCTCGGTCTTGCTCTTACCATCGCACTGCCAAGCTCGGCACGTGCGCAGAGCGTGACACCGCCGCCGGTACCCACCGACATCCAGGTTCCCGAAGGAAACCAGGCCTTCCTGATTGGCCATGGCGACGGCACACAGAACTACGTCTGCTCACCCGGAAAGTCTGTCGGGCAAGTCGTCTGGACGCTCTTCACCCCACGAGCCACGTTGTTCGACGACGATGGCGGCCAGCTCACCTCTCACTTTTTCAGTCCTAATCCCGGTGAGGTTAACACTCCCGTCCGCGCCACGTGGCAGGACTCACAGGACTCGAGCACCGTGTGGGCAAAGGCGAACGCCTCGGTTATCGTCGACCAGACCGCCGTTCCCTGGGTGCTGCTGGAGGTCGTTGGAAGGGAAGTGGGACCAACTGGAGGTGCCACGCTGTTCGGCAGCACGTTCATTCAGCGGGTCAGCACGATCGGAGGAGTGGCGCCGACGACCGGATGTGACACTCCGGCCGATCTTGGCGCCAAGGCGTTCATGCCGTACACCGCCGATTACGTCTTCTACAAGAAGAACTAACCCGGAATTGGGAAGGGAGTCCTCATCATCGTCGAGAAGATGAGCGTCTCCCTTCTTTCTTGTCCTGAGTGCGGGCTATTCGTAACGCAGCGCCACCATCGGATCGACCTTGGCGGCCCGCCAGGAAGGTATAACGCATGCGGCGAGAACGACTGCTCCTACCAACACGGCTGCGACACCGTACGTGACCGGATCGCTTGGGGTAGTTCCGTACAGGAAGCGCGTCAGTAAGCGACCCAACGCAATTGCCGACACCAGACCAAGAGCAAGGCCGGCTAGAGCGATCGCTATCCCTTCGCGCAAGATGAGACCGAGAATCGACGGCACACGAGCACCGAGCGCCATTCGGACTCCGATCTCGCGGGTTCGCTGCCCGACTGCCAACGCGAGCGCTCCATAAAGCCCGATCGCCGTCAGCAGCAGACCCAGACCACCCGCGTAACCGACAACACGCATGGCCAGCGGCACCTCCGCGTACATGTTCTCAATAAGACTGGATAGCGGCAGCGCCTCAGTGATCGCGACGTTGGGATCGACAGCGACAATTTCCTGTCTCAACAACTCGAGCATCGACCGTGAATCCGTTTTTACACGCACCAGCATGCGTCCTGATACGGCGGCGGACGCCCAATCAACGCGGAACAGAGACATCCCCGGTG
>DATCXH010000405.1:0-2818 GCA_036565925.1 Vicinamibacterales bacterium | reverse complement strand
CTCGCCTTGTGGCAGGACCGCTACGGGCCCAACCGGGCCGGCCCGTTCGGCCTTCTGCAGACGGTCGCCGACACGATCAAGCTGCTGACCAAAGAAGACTGGATTCCACCGTTTGCCGACAAGCCCGTGTTCGTCATCGCGCCGACCGTGATCATGGTGACCGTGCTCATGGCGTTCGCCGTCGTGCCGTTCGCGCCTTTGGTGCACATCGCCGACCTCAACATCGGCCTCCTGTTCTTCCTGGGCATGTCGTCGCTCGGCGTCTACAGCGTGGTCCTCGCCGGATGGTCGTCAGACAACAAGTACGCCCTCATCGGCAGCGTGCGCGCCGCCGCACAGATGCTCGGCTACGAAGTCTTCATGGGCCTGTCGCTGATGGGCGTCGTCATGCTGGCCGGATCGTTCAGCCTCGTGCGCATCGTGGAGGCTCAGCGCGGTCTCTGGTACTGCGTCCCACAAGTCCTCGGTCTGTTCGTGTTCGCGAACGCGGGCGTGGCCGAGACAAGACGATTGCCGTTCGATCTGCCAGAGGCGGAGGGCGAGATCGTCGCCGGCTATCACTCGGAATATTCCGGGATGAAGTTCGGTATGTTCTTCATCGGCGAGTACCTCGGAATCACACTGATCTCCGCGATGGTCGTCACCCTCTTCTTCGGAGGCTGGCTCGGCCCGTGGCTTCCGCCCATCGTCTGGTTCGCACTGAAGACGTTCGTTCTCATCTGCGGCTTCATCCTCCTTCGAGCCACCCTGCCGCGGCCGCGATTCGATCAACTGATGGCGTACGGCTGGAAGGTGATGTTGCCACTGGCGTTGCTGAACCTGGTTGTGACGGGCGCGATTGTCGTGGCGCGCAGGTGAACAGGGAGCGGTCATGCTGAGCGTGTTGAACAGCCTGTGGGTCGTCTTCCGGCACATGTTCCGACGACGCGTGACGATCCAGTATCCGGAACAGAAGCCGTCTCTCCCGCCGCGCTGGCGCGGACGCATCATCCTGTCGCGTGATCCCGACGGCGGCGAGCGATGTGTCGGGTGCTACCTGTGCGCCGTTGTGTGTCCCGTCGCGTGTATCGCGCTGCAGGCGACCGAGGACGAGCACGGCCGGCGGGTCCCCGAGTTCTTCCGGATCAACTTCTCGCGCTGCATCTACTGCGGCCTGTGCGAGGACGCGTGCCCGACCTATGCGATTCAGCTCACGCCCGATTTCGAGATGAGCGAATACACACGGCCGAGCCTCGTTTACGAGAAGGAGGATCTGCTCATTGACGGCGAAGGCAAGTATCCGGGCTACAACTATTACCCGGTCGCCGGCGTGGCCATTGGCGGAAAAGACAAAGGCGAGGCGGAGCGCGAAGCGCCGCCGGCAGACGTGCGGACCGTGCTGCCGTAGGTCCACCATGGTCACCACCTTCTACGCCGCTGCCGTCATCGCGATCGCCGCCACGGCGCTTGCGATCAGCCAGAAGAACGTCGTGCACGCGCTGCTGTATCTCATCGTCTCACTGCTGGCCGCCGGGCTGATGTTTCTCGCGCTCGGCGCGCCGTTAATCGCGGCCCTCGAAGTCATCATCTACGCGGGCGCGATCATGGTGCTCTTCGTCTTCGTCATGATGCTCCTCAATCTCGGACCGCGGACCGTCGATCAGGAGCGCCGTTGGCTGCCGCCGCGCGCGTGGATCGGCCCCCTCGTGCTGACGCTTGTGCTCCTGATCGAGCTGATCGCCATGCTCGCGTGGCACGGCCCGATGACGGCGGGAGTGATGAGCGACCCGCGGCAGGTGGGTATCGGCCTGTTCGGCCCCTACGTCCTTGGCGTCGAGCTCGCGTCGATGTTGCTGCTGTCGGGTCTCATTGGTGCTTATCACCTCGGACGGCAGGGACCGGAGAGGAATTGAGGGATGGCTTTACCGATGACACACGGTCTGCTCATCGCCAGCGTGTTGTTCAGCCTCGGGCTCCTCGGCGTGTTGGTGCGACGCAACATCGTCTTCATCCTGGTATCGATCGAAGTGATGTTGAACGCGGCCGGCCTGGCGTTTGTCGTTGCTGGCGCCCGGTGGGGCGAGGTGGATGGACAAGTCATGTTCCTGTTCATCCTCGCCATGGCCGCCGCCGAGGTCGCGATCGGTCTCACCCTCGTCATCCAGCTCTATCGCAGCCTCGGCACCCTGGACGCCGACGCGGCGTCGATGCTGCGAGACTGATGTGCTCGGCCTGATCTGGCTCGTCCCCGCTGTGCCGTTCGCCGGCTTCCTCGTGCTCATCGTCGCGGGCGCGAGATTGCGGCGCCGCGGCGTCGCGGTCGTCGGCGCCGGATCCATCGCAATCTCCGCCGCGACCGCTTTCCTGATCGCCGCAGACTTCTCGGCTCTCCCCTCCGACGCACGGGTCTTCACTCAGATGTTGTGGACCTGGATGCGGATCGACAATTTCGCGCCAGCGATCGCATTCCGTCTCGACGCGCTGTCGCTGGTCATGATGCTCGTCGTGACCGGCGTCAGCTTCCTCATCCATCTCTATTCGACCGCGTTCATGGAGGGAGACGAGGGCTACGCGCGCTTCTTCGCCTACATGAACCTGTTTGTCGGGATGATGCTCGTCCTGGTACTCGCGGACAACCTCCTGCTCCTCTATCTCGGATGGGAGGGCGTCGGGCTGTGCAGCTATCTGCTCATCGGTTTCTGGTACCGCGATCCGATCAACGCAAACGCCGGTCGCAAGGCGTTCATCGTCACGCGCGTCGGAGATACGGCGATGATCATCGGCCTGTTTCTCATCGCGACGCATCTGGGAACGCTCGACATTCAGACGCTGATGCAGC
>DATCXH010000294.1:0-2420 GCA_036565925.1 Vicinamibacterales bacterium | reverse complement strand
AAGCGCCGGACAGTGGGAACTGCTCGAATCGGTGCTCGCGTCCAAGCGTCGACGCAACAATCGATTGCCGATCTTTCTGTTCGGCGATCAGCGCACCGCCGAGATGGTGCCGGCAAGCGTACTGAAACACGCCAATGCCTTTATGGCGCTGTTCGAAGATACGCCCGAGTTTCTGGCGCGTTCCATCTGCCGTTCCGCGCAACTCTATCTAGATGGCCTGCCGCCGCCCATGTTCAAGGCGCTGATGGAGTACACGCTGCACGGCGGCTATTCGTGGCACACGCCGGGGCATGGTGGCGGCGCCGGCTTCCGCAAGAGCCCGGTCGGGCAATTGTTCTATCACTTCTTCGGCGAAAACACGCTGCGCTCGGATATTTCCGTGTCGGTCGGCGCGCTGGGCTCGTTGCTCGACCATACGGGCCCCATCGCCGAAGGCGAGCGCAATGCGGCGCGTATCTTCGGAACGGATGAAACCTTGTTCGTCGTGGGCGGTACATCCACCGCCAACAAGATTGTCTGGCACGGCATGGTGGGGCGCGGCGATCTGGTCCTGTGCGACCGCAATTGCCACAAGTCGATCCTGCATTCGCTCATCATGACGGGCGCCACGCCGCTCTACCTGATCCCGTCGAGGAACGGGCTCGGCATTATCGGTCCCATCTCGCGCGACCAATTCACGCCGGAGTCGATCCGCGCAAAGATCGACGCAAGTCCGTTCGCGAAGGGGGGGTCAGACCAGGTTCGTCTGATGGTGATGACGAACTCGACCTATGACGGCCTCTGCTACAACATCGATGCGATCAAGCAGCAGATCGGCGATACGGTGGAAGTGCTGCATTTCGACGAAGCGTGGTACGCCTACGCGAACTTCCACGAGTTCTACGACGGTTATCACGCGATCTCGTCGAACGATCCGAGACGCTCGAAGAACGCCATCACGTTCGCCACGCAATCGACGCACAAGCTGCTTGCCGCGCTTTCGCAGGCGTCGATGATCCACATCCAGCAGGCGGAGAACAAGCGGCTGGATATGACGCGTTTCAACGACGCGTTCATGATGCATACCTCGACATCGCCGCAGTACGGGATCATTGCTTCGTGCGACGTCGCGGCGGCAATGATGGAGCAACCCGGCGGTCGGGCCCTCGTGCAGGAAACCATCGACGAGGCGCTCAGCTTCCGTCGGTCCATGACGGGCGTTAAACAACAGCTCGGCGATTCCTGGTGGTTCGACGTCTGGCAACCGGACGCAATGACTGAACATCCCGTGGCCGATCGGTCGGCGTGGGTGCTGAAGCCCGGTGACGCCTGGCACGGCTTCACCGATCTGGCCGAGAACCACGTGATGGTGGACCCGATCAAGGTCACCCTGCTCTGCCCGGGCATGTCGGCCGACGGCGCCATGCAGGAGCGTGGCATTCCTGCCGCAGTGGTCACGAAGTTCCTTTCCTCCCGGCGCATCGAGATCGAGAAGACCGGTCTCTACTCCTTCCTGGTGCTGTTCTCCCTCGGCATCACGAAAGGCAAATGGAGCACGCTCGTCACGGAACTGATGAACTTCAAGGATCTGTATGACGCCAACGCGCCGCTGCGGCGCGCGCTGCCCGCCTGGACGGCCATGCATGTGGACGTGTACGGCAAGATGGGGCTCAAGGATCTGTGCGATCAGATCCATCAGGTGTACCGCGACGACAACGTCGCGAAGGCGCAGAAGGACATGTACACCACGCTGCCGGAAATGGCCATGCGGCCCGCCCAGGCCTACGACCATTTGGTGCGCGGACAGGTCGAAAGCGTCGAGATCGACCAGCTCATGGGACGTACGCTGGCCGTGATGGTGGTGCCCTATCCGCCCGGCATTCCCGTGATCATGCCGGGCGAACGCCTGACGACCGACACCCGATCCATCCTGGATTACCTACTGTACGCGCGGGACTTCGATCGGAAATACCCGGGCTTCGAAACCGATATTCACGGGTTGCGATTCGAACCAACGAGCGAGGGGCGGCGCTACCTGATTGACTGCGTCAAGGAAGCGCAGGCCTGATGAGCTTCGCCACCCCTACGCCGACACCGACCATTCCCATCCCTTTTCAACGGTTGTTGAAAGTGGTGGCAATCGTCGATCGCGAAGACACGCAGACGAGGGAGCTGATCGACCACATCGTCGCGGAGAACTATCAGGTCGAGGTGAAGGACAATTTCCGTCGCGATGTGTCCGAGGATGCGGACGTCGGCGCGTATATCCTGCTGGTGGACGGCGAACGGCTCGAAGCCGCACGCGGTCTCGCCCATTCCGTGCGCAACATCGGCTTCCGCACACCGCTCTGGGCGCTGGCCGATTCCCATCGCATTTCCGACATGGCCGTGCTGGGCGGTTTGGGCGAAGTCGAAGGCTTTATCTATCTCGGACAGCAAAC
>DATCXH010000627.1:0-3319 GCA_036565925.1 Vicinamibacterales bacterium | reverse complement strand
GCGGCCATCAATCGACGTGATGACTGCAACTAACGCGGCGACGGATGAGACGCTCGAGCCGATCGGACACGAGATCGAGGTCGCCACTGAGACCGTGCTTCCCTCGCGCAGCGAAGCGGCCGCATCCACGCGGCCTGGCGGTCAGCGATTCGGGTCGCTCGTACACGCGATGATTGCCGACATGCCATTCGATGCACCGGACGCGCGAACGATCGCGCGGCTTGCGTCTGCGCACGGCCGTGTGCTCGGCGCCGACGCGGCAGAGATCGGCGCGGCGGAGGGGATCGTACGCGGCTTACTCTCGCATCCAGTGCTGCACGCGGCGGCACGCGCCAACCGCATGGGACGTTGCTACCGCGAGATGCCTGTGACATGGCGAACCATCACTGGCGCGCTCATCGAGGGGTATGTGGACCTGGCGTATGAAGATGGCCTGGGTTTCGTCGTGGTGGACTTCAAAACCGATCGTGAGCTCGATGGCGCACTTGATCGCTATCAACGTCAGGTCCGCATCTACGCAGCAGCGGTCGCCGCGGCGACCCAACGACCCACGCGCGCGGTACTCATGCGTGTGTAGCCCACCGCTTACAACGAGCGCATCGCTCAGTCAGAAAATCTGGTCGCCTGGATACATTGTTTGAGTCACGCCACGAATACGGGCGATTAGCCCAATGATTCGCGTTGGCCCGCAGATTGCTATCTCACCGGTGGGGAGAGATAGCAATGGTCATTCGATTCAAGGAATCGGTCAGGGTTCGCGTCTGGGGCAGAGAGCTAAGCAACTTCCGCAAGGGCGAGATCCACGCCGTGCCGACGGCGGTTGCGGGTGTGCTCCTCGCGCAGGGCTGCGCCGAGCCCGTCGCTGACGACACGCCCGAACTTCGCAAGGCCAGCTAGTTCGTCTCGCGGCCACGCACGCCGTGCCTCGCTCGAGCGAGTTAGCTATCCAAGGCCTTCAGGCGTCGATCGAGATCGGCGATGGCCTCTTCCAGCATGGCGCGATGCGCCGCTGCGCACGCGTGCTGGAGATCGCTCAGTGCTCGCGTACGAGCGAGCATCAACGTCGCCCGCTCGGTGCGTTGCGCCTCCGCCGCCTTACTTTCCCAGCCTCGAACCATTTCATGGCGTCGATCCTTGCGGACCGGCGTCAAATGTCGGATCGGCGCACGACGCGCTACTTCGCGTGAGCGACGGCGCGCTCGGCCGGCGGTACCGCCATCAGATCGGGACGCGCAGCCTCGTGTGCCTTCACGATCTGCTCGGCTTGGGCAACAGCTCCCGCGTCACCCGCGCGATAGATCGCGTTGGCTTCGATCAACGCCTTTTGCGATGCCGGCGTTGAGTCTGGGCTGTCGTAAATGGCCGCTACCGGACAGGCAGGTACGCACGCGCCACAATCGATGCACTCGTCCGGGTGAATGTAGAGCATCGTCGACTGGGCGAACTCGGGCTCGTCCTTCCGTGGGTGAATGCAGTCCACGGGGCATACGTCAACGCAGGCGGTGTCCTTCGTGCCGATGCACGGGTCGGTGATAACGAAAGGCATGGCGTCAGCTTATAACGAAACTGCCTCGTGTGTAGCCCGCCACTCCCTTCATTTGATGAACTGAAGCATGTGTTCGGACGTGCCGCCCATGAAGAAGCGGGCCCAACGACCGGCCACTTTGTCGGTGCCTGCTCCGGCCTCGATGCCCATCACCTGCGGGTACCATCGCCCCCCGCTCAGAATCTTCACCGGTGCGGACCAGCCTGTGGGGTTGTCCAGACGAGGATTGAAGGAGACGTAGATGCCGTCCTGCTTCCAGTTGGTGTCCTTCGCGTGATTCAAGAGCATCACATACTGTTCGAGGTAGACGTTCCAGTGCACCGCGGGGCCCCAGAACGCGTCCACTTCGGTGTCGTCATCGTTCCAGGGTTTCTTGGCCGGGAAGACGGGAACCGCGGATGGGTAGAACACTCGCAGCATTCCGCTCGGGAAGGTGAAGGCCCGTGCCGGCAACCACACGCCACCCGCGAAGACCATGACCTTGCCTTCGGGGGTGTCGCGGTCGGCCCACGCCAGCCTCGCGATGCCGACGCCCTGCGATCGTCTGCTGTACTGCGAGAAGAAGATGTAGAGATCGCGCGAGTCGGGATCGAGCTGCACACTGAAATCGCCGACACCGCCAACGAAATATATGTCGTTGGTCTCGCAGTCGAACGATCCGGGTGGAGCTTCGAGGATGATACCGAGCGAGGTCCACGTCAGCCCGTGATCGATTGATCGCGCGGCACCGATGCGCGGGATCACTTTGCCGCTGCCGGGACACACCGTCGCCGAATTTTCGTTGTGGTAGTAGCCGTACAACGTGCCGTCGACGTCCTCGACCACCGCTTCCATCCAGACGCCCTCGCCCGGCCACGGGGCCACCACGACGGGAAGTGCCACGCTCAGGCGATCGAGTTGAGAACCTGTCGCGAGACTCGGACGGCCGGCGATCGAGGTGAGGACGAGGAGTTGATTCAGCCCGCTGACGCGTTGCCAGACCGCGGGACTGTTGCTATCTACGTCTCCTGTAAAGCGAAGACGCGGGGCCGCACTGAGTTCCACGCGCGGTGTTGTCGATGCATTCTGAGAGATCAGTCGGGGTGATTCGACGAGAAACGTGACTGAGACGAATGTAAAGAATGTAAAAGAACGAAGCGACATCGACTTGCAGCATGCAGCGGTCGTGCCGACTCGATCGTGCGTACTTACGTGCGTGCGTTACGACGAGGCGACAGCGGCGGACTCTGGCGATGACGCGACGGATGTCATCGGCACGTTCTCGAAATTCAAACGCGCGCGAAACTCGCGTCGCAGCAGCCAGAGGTTCATCGCGAGTTGTACGACGACGGCGCCCGCAGAGATATACCAGATAGTTCGCAGCGTGAAGCCGGGCGACTGCGCGAGCAGCAACACCGGTATGGCGACGATCACGATGCGAGCACCCGATGTGATGAGCGACGGAATGGTGTTGCCCATCGCCTGGAACATGCTCGAACTCACGAACACGATCCCTGACGCGACGAAGTTGAAGGCGATGATGTGCAGATACTCTGCGCCGACGGCGATGACTTGCGGGTCTGACGAGAACACGCCGACCATCGGTCCGGCGGCGAGCCACACGATGAGCGCGAGCACGAACATCGCGCCTGCCGCGAGCGAGGCTCCGGTGCGAAATGTCAGTCGCACGCGATCGGCTTTGCGTGCGCCGAAGTTCTGTCCTGCCACCGGACTCACCGCGAACGCGAGCGCGACGACGGGGAGGAAGCATGCCTGGATGATGCGAGTGCCGAT
>DATCXH010000081.1:0-5045 GCA_036565925.1 Vicinamibacterales bacterium | reverse complement strand
CGGTACCACGGCCATCTCCGCGCCCGGCACCAGCGCCGCGCGCCGCAGCGTTGTCGCCGCGTGGTCCCGGACCCGCGCCGCGCGCGGCCGGATCGTTCATCAAACAGCACGAGCTCATCGCGTACAGCGCCGCAAACTCGGCCGGCTGCTTCATGCCGATGCGCATCGTGCCGTAGCCCCCCATCGAATGTCCCGCAAGACCGCGGCCGTCGCGCGACGCGATCGTGCGATACCGCTTGTCGATGAATTCCGTGAGATCGCGAGCGATGAAGGTTTCCCAATCGCCGATGGTCGGCGAATTCGAGAACATGCTGCCGCTGTACTTGGTGAACGCGTCGGGGATGACGACGATCATCTCGCGGGCGCCGGCGGCGATGGCGCGATCGATCGAATCGGGTACGGCGAGCGACTTGACGTAGGCCTCCGCGGTTGCGGTGTACCCATGGAGGAAGTAGAGCACCGGATAGCGACGCGTGATGTCCTTTGCGTAACTGGGTGGCAGATACACGACGACGGGGCGATCGGGCGAGTCGCCTTCGAGATTGCCTTCGAGCGCGCGACCGTGGACGGTGATGCGCTCGAGTGTCCCTTTCGGCGGCGTTGGTTGTTGCGCCGCCGGCGCGGCCTGCATCACCAGCGCGGCGACCAGAACTCCCAACGCCCAACGACCAACGCCCAACCACTCCCAACGTCCAACTGCCAAGAAGAATGATTCATGTCGAGACATGACGAGTCCTCCTGAACTACGCTGTCGCGTCCTGCCGGTATTCCGTGACGTCCAGCCGCTCCAGCACCGCCCGCGTTGGATTGAGCAGCCAGTTGAAGAAGGAGCCGACGAAGAGCAGTGCCGCGAATCCCGTGGCGAGCGCGAAGCCGTATTCGATGTGTCCGAACGCGTCGCTCACCGCACCGATGGCCAGCGGCGCGAGCACGGCCGATGCGCAGGTGAAGAACAAAATCACGCCGGCGCCGGCGCCGTGCTCGGACTTCGGCAGGCAGCTGATGCCCTTCGAATTGATCGTCGGATAGATGACCGACATGAACACACCCGACAACGGCAGCAGGTACACCGCCCAGTCCACGCCGCCGGCGACGCTGACGATGAAGCAGAGGAGGATGCACCCGCTGAACAGGGCGAGCACCGGCTGCCATTGCACGCGCGTCAGCATCCAGGCGCCCAGAAACCGTCCCGCGGCGCGCAGGAGGAAGAACACTGAAATGCTGTATGTGGCCAGCACCGCTGCAGAACCGGAGTACCCGGCGAACAGCGTCGGCATCCACACGTAGACCGCGGCTTCGACGGCGACATACAGGAAGGCGCCGGCGGAGAATGCCAGCACATACGGACTCTGCATCGCGCGTCCAGTTCCGCCGAAGCCGCTGTGGCTGGGCCTGGTCGTTTCCGGGTAGTGCACCAGGAGAGCGAGCACGATCAGCGCCACGCAGATCGTGCCGGCGATGGCGTAGAGCCAGGTCCACGCCAAGCCGGCGGTCAGCAGCCGCGCGAGTATTGCGGGCCCGATGATCGCGCCGATCCCGAAAAAGCCTTCCGCGGTGTTCATGATCGACGTGTGCTGGGCGGTGGACGTCGAGATATCACCGATGAGGGCCAACGCACCGGTCTTGAACACGCCGATGGCGAGTCCGGAGAGGCCGAGCATCATCGCGAAGAACAGAAAAGAATGGCCCGTCGCGAGCAGGAACGATGCCGCGGCGAAGAGTGTCAGCCCGATGACGATCGTTCGCCGCCGGCCGAGACGATCGGCGAGCTGTCCCAGGAACAGGCCGGCCATGGCGATGCCGGCCATCGTCGCGTACTGAAACGTTCCCGCCGCGGTGAGCGACAATTGAAACGTCCTGATGACCTCCGGGATGATCAGACCGACCGAGTCGGTCGTCATCGCGAACATCATGAACATCAGATAGGTCAGCGTTTTGACCATGTTCACGCCTCGGTGCTCGAACTCCACAGCGGGGTACTCGACGGGATGGACCCATCACCGGCGCCGACGATGCCGGCCCACATCTGCGATAGGTCTACGTCCAGCTGCAGCCACTCGCCATTATTGGTCCAGCGCAGTACCAGCCGGTCGCCCGGCGAGGGCTCGACCTGAAACGTGCCGCCGAATGCGCGATGGCTGTTGCGGAGCCGCAGCAGCGACAGCAGCGACTGAACCACCGGCCGCTTTGTCGCCGCCTGCAGCTCGGCGGCCGTGTAGTAGTGGCGGTTGATGTCGCGTCCCACACCCGTGCGGCGGAGCAGATCGATGTCGTTGCTGCCGGCAAGCAGGCCGACATAGTAGACCTGCGGGACTCCCGGCACGAAACACTGGATGGCCCGCGCGATCAGATACTCGGCGTCGCGCCGGCCGAGTGCGTCGTAGAAGGTGCAGTTGATCTGCGACGAGTCCACATTGCTCGCCGACGTGCCGCTGGCGTGACGACTCCCGCCGCCGCTGCGCTCGTGAATCGTCTCGATGAGTGACTCGATGTGCTGCCGATCGAGGAGACCTGGTAGGTTCCGCCGGGTGTCGCCGTCGACGTCGCGCACGCCGATGCCGTCGTGCGTGTCCAGCACGGTGACGGCATTGCGCGGCCGGATCTCGAGCCAGTGCATGAGCCGAGATACGTCTCGCGTATACAGCGTGTGCAGGACCAGCGGCGGCAGCGCGAAATCGTAGACCCAGTCGACCTGACGGGCGATGTCGATCTGCTGCTGGTAGTGGTCATGGACTTCGACGAGCACGTCCATGCCGAGCGCGCGCGCCTGCGCGGTGAAGTCGGCGATGAACGCGAACGTCTCGGGGATCATGAAGCAGCTCGTACCCGCCTTCTTGATCGCGTAGCCGACGGCGTCGAGCCGGATGGCACGGATGCCCGCACCATGCAGTGCCGCGAGCACCGCGGTGAGGTATCGCCGGCCCTCCGGATGCTGCACGTCGATGTCGATCTGATCGCTGGTGAACGTCGTCCACAGCAGCACGCGTCCGCGCCGCGGAAACTCGTGCTGGGTGAAGGGAAGCCCGGGACGAGGCGTGTGAAGCGCCGCCAGATCCGACTGCGCGGCGCCGTGTGCAAATACCCGGTCGAACGTGAGGAACAGACCGGCGTAGGGCGACGCGTCACCGCGCGCGTGGTAGTCCTGGAACTGCGGCGAGTGACGCGACACGTGATTGACGATGACATCGGCCATGACGTCGGTGTGTGCGGCAAGCGCCGCGACGTCCTCCCACGTGCCCAGCCGGGAATCCACCTGCGTGTGATCGATCGGATCGAAGCCCGCGTCGGCGCCGTCGATAGGATGAAAGAAGGGCAGCACGTGCACGCCGCCGAACGCCCCGGCGAACGGACCCTCCAGCAATTGCCGAAGATGGCGGAACGTACCTCCCGGGAGGCGGTCGGCATAGGCGATCAGTTGCGCCGCGTTCTTCATCCCGGGTCAGGACTCCGGCGCTTCACCAGGTGATCTGCGAGCCGTCCGGCCGGTAGTAGGTCGGGCGATTCGGCCCCGGTTGATCGATCGTGGTTGCCAGACGCAGACGTTCCATGTTCACCGTGACGCCGAGACCTGGCCGATCGTTAGGATAGAGCTTGCCTTCCTTGAACGTCAGGAATTCGTTGAGATACGGGATCGGCTGCGTGCCGTAGTTGTATTCGAAGACGACGGCCTGCGGATACGGGCCCAGCGCGTGTATCTGGGCGGCCGTGGCAATCGGGCCGGTGAAGTGCGGGACGATCCCGATGTCGTGCGTTTCGCACAGCGCGCAGATGCGAATCAGTTCGGTGATGCCACCGACGTTCGGCAGCGAGCAGCGGACGAAGTCCAGGTCGTGGTTCTCGACCAGGCGATGAAAGTCCCAGCGGGCGCCCCACTCTTCGCCGGCGGCGAGCGGCACGCTGGTGAGGCTGCGCAGCTTGGGAATGTCCTGCAGGAACGAGTCGGTCTGGACCGGATCTTCGACGAGATAGGGTTCGAATTCTTCGATCAGACGGCAGCCGCGGAGCGCATCGGCAAACGTGAAGCGCTGGTGGAAATCCACCATGAAGTTGCCGTCAGCGCCAACGCCTTCGCGTGCGGCGCGGCAGTCGGCTTGCACTTGCCGGATGCGCTCGCGAGCGTCGTAACGGTTGCTGCTTTGCGGAAGGCTTGCGGCATCGAAGCGAAAGAGGCGCCACCCTTCCTGCATGCACGCAGCAGCGCGATCGCGCAGCGTGTTGCCGCCGCCACGAAACGTCGTCGTGTAGCACTCGAGATAGTCGCGGTTCATTCCGCCCAGGAGCTCATGGACAGGAACGCCAAGCGCCTTGCCTTTGAGATCCCACAGCGCCAGGTCCAGTGCGCCGATCGCGTGGAGGCGTTCGCGTCCGGGAGGATAGTGGAAGGCCCGATACATGTCCTGCCACAACCGCTCGATGTGGAATGGGTTCTTTCCGATCAGCCGGCCCGCACAGGGTTCGATGGTGTCTCGGGTGCCACCCTCACCAATGCCGGTGATATTGGCATCCGTTTCGATCGTCACGATCATGTTGCTCTGCAGCAGCGGAATCTGCAGAGGCATCATCGTCGGCGCCTCGTAGAGACGGATGCGCGTGATCTTCGCTTGCGGCAGTGCGGCTGCCGCGTCGAGAGGCCGAAGCAGCGCCGCGGCCGATGCCGCGGCTGTCGTCTTGAGGAAGGTGCGGCGATTCATCCGTCACTCCTATGCAGGATGGCACTTGTGTTGGTGTGGCGAATCCGTGTGGAGGTCAGGCCGACACGTATCGCCTGACCGTGCGAGAAGCCAGTGGGGGACAGCGAGGCCGAAGTACTTGCCGTACTTGAGCGCCGCATCGTGGACCTTGACCAGCGCGTCCTGATACCGGGGATCGTTCTGCGGCCAGCCCGAGAAGCTGGAGAGGTCGTTGTTGCCGATGAGCAACACGTCCACACCGTGCGTGGCGGCGATTTCCTCCGCGTTGGCGACGCCTTCGAGCGTTTCGATCATCACCGTGACGAGCATGTTGTCGTTGACCGTGGCGCGGTAGTTCACATTCGGCCACACCTG
>DATCXH010000606.1:0-3402 GCA_036565925.1 Vicinamibacterales bacterium | reverse complement strand
GGCGAAGATGCTTTTTGTTGAAGTGGAAAAGTTGAAAAGTGGAGAAGTGGAAAAGTAGGTAGAAACGGCCCACTTACTTTTTTACTTTTCCACTTTTCCACTTTTTCCACTTTTCCACTTTCGCAGTAGACTGACCCCTCTGGACACCCTACATCTCTCGCGCCGCGCCGCGCTGCTCAAACCGACTGCCGTCAACTCGATTCTGGCCGAGATCCGGCAAGTGCAGTCGCGCGGACGAACGGTCATCTCCCTGATGCGTGGAGAACCGGACTTCGACACGCCGCCGCACATCGTCGAGGCCGCCGCGACAGCGATGAAGGCCGGCCGCACGCGATATCCGGACAACCGCGGTGAGAAGCCGCTGCGTCAGGCGATCGCCGCCAAGCTGGCTCGCGACAACGGGCTCTCGCACGACGCCGACTCGGAAATCCTCGTCACCACCGGGGCAACACTAGGCATTCACGCCGCGCTCACTGCCCTTCTGGACGAAGGTGACGAGGTGCTGCTGCCCGACCCGATCTACGACGCGTATCAATCGCCGATTCTGCTCTGCGGCGGCCGGATTCGTCCGGTGCGATCGACGATCGAGGAAGGCCGCTTCGCGCTTCGGCCCGAGGCGATCGAGGCGGCGGTGACCTCCGCGTCACGCGTGCTGCTGCTGAACACGCCGTGGAATCCGGTCGGCACCGTGCTGCGCGAAGACGAACTGCGTGCCATCGGCGACGCCGTCGTCCGTCACAATCTGGTGCTGATCAGCGATGAGATCTACGAAGCGATCACCTACGATGGCGCGCGGCATATCTCCCCCGCAGTGCTGTCCGACGACCTGCGCGCGCGGACGATCATCATCAACAGCCTTTCGAAGACCTATGCGATGACCGGTTGGCGCGTCGGATATTGCGCCGCACCGGCACCGATCATCGATCGCATGTTCCTCGCACTTCAGCAGTCGAGCCGCGGCCCGGCGACCTTCGTGCAGGACGCGGCGGCTGCGGCGATCGTGGGACCGCAGGACTGCGTTGTCGCGATGCGTCACGAGTACGCAGCGCGTCGGCAATCGATCCTGACCACGCTGGCCGACGTGCCTGGCGTTCGCGTGCTCGCGCCAGAAGGCGGTTTCTTCGCAATGCTCGACGTGCGGCAGACCGGCGTGTCATCGAATGAGATCCGCCAACGACTGCTGAACGATCACGGCGTGGCTGTCGTCCACGGCGTCGCCTATGGACCGGCGGGCGAAGGGACGCTGCGGGTGTCGTTTGGCAGTGGAGGCGACACGCTCGCCCGCGGCCTCGCCCAGCTGCGCGACGGCCTTCGCGCCCTATGACCACAGTGCCGGTGATATCGGCACCGACACAGACCGGGGCCGATGTCCGCAACCTGAACCTCGCCGGACTCCGCCAGGCTTTGGCGACCGGGTTCACGGGGGAGATTCACTTCGACAAGGTCTCCCGCGCGCTCTACTCCACCGATGCCAGCGTCTATCAGATCGAACCGGTCGGCGTCGTCGTCCCGCGCTCGCGCGATGACCTGATTCGACTCGTCGCGATCTGCGCGGAGTTCCGCTGCCCGATCACGATGCGCGGCGGCGGCACCTCTCAGGCGGGACAGGCGATCGGTCCAGGTCTCGTCGTGGATACCTCGAAGTACCTCCGCACGATCCTCGACCTCAATATCGCCGAACGCTGGGCGCGGGTCGAGCCGGGACTTGTACTGGACGAGTTGAACGCACAGCTCAAGGCGCACGGCCTTCGCTTCGCGCCCGATGTCTCTACCGCGAGCCGCGCGACGATCGGCGGCATGATGGCCAACAACTCGAGCGGCGCGCGATCGGTGCTTTACGGCAAAACGATCGACCATGTGCTCGAACAAGAAGTCGTCCTGGCCAACGGCGAGGTCGTGCACTTCGGCCCGATCGACGCCGAGACACTGGCGCGCAAGCGCAGCGAGCGTTCGTTCGAGGGCGAGTGCTATCGCGTCGTGCACGATCTGGCCGTGCGTCACCGTGACGAAATCGATCGGCGCTATCCGCGGGTGCTGCGTCGCGTCGGCGGATACAACCTCGACGAGTTCGTCAAAGCCGATCGTCCGTTCAACCTCGCGAAGTTGATGGTGGGATCGGAAGGCACGCTCGGTGTCGTGCTGTCCGCAAAGGTCAACCTGGTGCCTTTGCCGAAGGCAAAGGCCGTGATGGCGATCCAGTTCGCCAGCCTGCTCGAGTCGCTGGCCGCGACGCCGCTGATTCTTCGCCATGGGCCCTCGGCCGTGGAAGTGATGGACAAGTCCATCCTCGATTACACACGCCAGAGCGCAGTGCTCGAGGCTCTCCGTCAGAGCTTCATCCAGGGCGACCCCGCTGCGTTGCTCTGCGTCGAGTTCTACGCCGACCGAGCCGAGGATCTCCCCCCACGACTTGCCGCGCTCGAACGCGACCTGCGCGACAACACATTCGGATACGCCTATCACCACGCGCTCGACCTTGCGGCGCAAGCCCGCATCTGGAGCCTGCGTGAAGCCGGACTCGGCTTATCGATGGCGATGAAAGACGATGCGAAGTCGCTGTCGTTTGTCGAGGACACCGCCGTCGCGCCTGAGAAACTGCGCGACTACATCGAACGCTTTCTCGCCATCGTCCAGGGACATGGCACGACGGCTGGCGTCTACGCGCACGCGTCGGTTGGATGTCTTCATGTTCGACCAGTGGTCAACATGAAGACCGCTGACGGCGTCCGGAAGTTTGAGTCGATCGCCAACGACGTCTCGGACCTCGTCCTCGAATTTGGCGGCGCGCTGTCAGGTGAGCACGGCGACGGACTGGTGCGCAGTCCGTTCATGGAGAAGATGTTCGGGTCGCAGATCTACGAAGCGTTTCGCACCATCAAGCGAACCTTCGATCCGCACAACATCTTCAACCCCGGGAAAATCGTCGATGCGCCGCCGCTCACCGCGAATCTGCGCTTCGGCCCCTCATACGTCGCGCGCTCGGTGCCCACCTATTTCGACTATCGCGAAGGCAGTTTTTCCGGCGCGGTCGAGATGTGCAGCGGGCTGGGTGCATGTCGAAAGACCCTCGAGGGCACGATGTGTCCGTCGTACATGGCTACGCGCGACGAGCAGCATGCGACACGCGGGCGCGCCAACGTCCTGCGTCTGACGATCTCAGGGCGGCTGGGCGAAGCAGGTCTCGGTGACGAGGGCGTGTACGACACGCTCGATCTGTGTCTCGAATGCCGGGCGTGCAAGGCGGAATGCCCGGTCGGCGTGGACGTCGCACGATTCAAGAGCGAGTTCCTCGCCGACTATTGGCGGCGTCATGGGACGCCGCTGCACGCACGCGCGCTCGGTCAGGCACGACGCGCTGCCGAATGGGGCAGCCGACTAGCGCCGCTCTCCAACTGGATCGTG
>DATCXH010000523.1:0-2381 GCA_036565925.1 Vicinamibacterales bacterium | reverse complement strand
CGGTCGCCATCGTGTGTATGTCGAGCTGCAGCGTCATCTGCTTCGCGACGAGGAGTGCGACAACGAAGCGCTGACCGAGCTCGCCCGGGCCTATCGCGTGCCGATCGTCGCTACCAATGGCGTCCGGTTCGCGACCGCGGGGGAGCGTCCGCTTTTCGACGTCCTCAGCTGCATCTATCACCGCACGACACTCGACACCGCTGGACGGCTGTTGGCGCGCAACGCGGAGCGGTATCTCAAATCGCCGGAACTGATGGCCGAACTGTTTGCCGATCGTCCCGATGCGCTCGCCGGAACGATCGCGCTGGCCGAGCGGCTCGAGTACACGATGGCGGATCTCGGGTACAGGTTTCCGTCGTATCCCGTGCCGCCAGGCGAGAACGAGATGTCGTTCCTGCGACATATCACCGAAGCAGGCGCACGCAACCGCTATCGTCCGTATCACGACAAGGCCCGCGCGCAGATCACGCGCGAGCTCGATCTCATCGAGAAGCTCGATCTCGCCGGCTACTTCCTGATCGTCTGGGACATCGTCAACTACTGCCGCCAGCAGGACATCCTGGTGCAGGGCCGCGGCTCGGCGGCCAACAGCGCCGTCTGCTACAGCCTCGGCATCACCGCCGTCGATCCGATCAAGATGGAGCTGCTGTTCGAGCGCTTCCTCTCGGAAGAACGCGGCGAATGGCCCGACATCGATCTCGATCTGCCCAGCGGCGACCGCCGCGAGCGCGTCATCCAGCACGTCTACGAGAAGTACGGCCGGCTCGGCGCGGCGATGACGGCGAATGTGATCACCTATCGCGGTCGCAGCGCCGCACGTGAAGTCGGCAAGGCGCTCTCGCTCAACGACGACCAGATCGATCGCCTCGCCAAGGTGATGCACCACTTCGAATTCCGCGACCCCAACGAAACGCTGGCGCGCAACATGGAGGTCACCGGCCTCTCGATGGACACGCCGCGCGTGCAGATGTTCGCCGAGCTGTGGAATGCGATTCAGGATCTGCCGCGTCATCTTGGCCAGCACTCTGGCGGCATGGTCGTCTGTCAGGGGCAACTCGATTCCGTCGTGCCGCTCGAGCCCGCCTCGATGCCCGATCGCGTGGTCATTCAGTGGGACAAGGACGACTGCGCCGACATGGGCATCGTCAAGGTCGATCTGCTGGGCCTCGGCATGATGGCCGTACTGCAAGACGCTATCGAGTTGGTCAACACGGAAGGAATCAGGGATCAGGAATCAGGAATCAGGGCTGGGCAAGGGTTGAGGGATCAGGGCTCAGGCGACAGATTCGATCTGGCGCGTTTGCCGCCAGATGATCCGGCCGTTTACGAGTTACTGCAGAAAGCGGACACCATCGGCGTGTTCCAGGTGGAGTCGCGCGCGCAGATGGCGACGCTGCCACGGCTGAAGCCGACGCATTTCTACGACCTCGTCGTCGAAGTGGCGATCATTCGCCCGGGGCCGATCGTCGGCGACATGGTCCATCCGTATCTCAATCGCCGCGCCGGGCGCGAGCCGGTGATTCCACTGCATCCCTGTCTCGAGCCGGTATTGGCGCGCACGCTGGGCGTGCCGCTCTTTCAGGAACAGTTGCTGCGGATGGCAATGGTCGCAGCCGGTTTCACCGGCGGGCAGGCTGAGGAATTACGCCGCGCGATGGGCTTCAAGCGCTCGGAAAAGCGCATGAAGCAGATCGGCGTGCAGTTGCGCGAGGGGATGGCGAACAACGGCATCACCGGTGCGACCGCCGAACGCATCATCAACTCGATCACCTCATTCGCGCTGTACGGATTCCCAGAGTCGCACGCGGCGAGCTTCGCGCTGCTCGCGTATGCGAGCGCGTATCTGAAGGTGCATTACCCCGCGGCGTTTTACACCGCGCTCCTCAACAACCAGCCGATGGGGTTCTACCACCCGGCAACGCTCGTCAAGGACGCGCAACGCCGTGGCGTCCGCTTTCATCCGATCGACGTGCAGCAGTCGGACTGGCTGTGCCGCGTCGAGGACGATGGCGCGATTCGGCTCGGTCTCATCTACGTGAGCGGCTTGCGAAAGGACGTGGGTCAGGCCATGGCTGCATTCGATCGAACGAAGATGCTGACGCCACCACTGCTCTGCACGAAATGCGGGGCCGACGATGAATCGATGATTGAGGTCGTCAAGGACACACGAGACGCGCGCACGTACTTCTGCAACATCTGCTCGCACGACTGGACGGTGCAACTGCGGCCGGCCGGTCGCTTCCGCTCGATCGAGGACGTCGTGCAGCGCACCGGTCTGCGCCGCGACGAGCTCACGACGCTGGCTGATATTGGCGCCTTGAATGCGTTCACGAACGAGCGCCGAAGTGCACTCTGGCAAGTCGAACGCGCAGTCCGACCTT
>DATCXH010000524.1:0-3289 GCA_036565925.1 Vicinamibacterales bacterium | reverse complement strand
GCGACTTCCTCGACGGTGAGGCCGCCAAAGTAGCGCAGCTCGACGACCTTCGCGAGTTCTTTGTCGAGTTCGGCCAGACGCGAGAGCGCTTCGTCGAGCGCGAGCACGTCGATGTCGTCGGGCCGCCGCAAATCGGCTCTTATGCCGGCGCCAATATACGCGGCCTCCACGTTCGCGGCATTTGCGTCATCGAGCGTGACACGCTGCGGACCGCCACCGCGTTTGATGGCGTTGCGTGCGCGTGCACGCTGAACGAGGATCTGCCGCATCGACAGCGCGGCGATGGCGAGAAAATGTGTGCGGCCGTTGAAGTGGCGGGCGCGCTCACCGGCAAGACGCACGAACGCCTCGTTGACGAGGGCAGTGGCCTGAATAGTCTGGCCCGGCCGCTCGCCTCGCACGTACCCCGCAGCAATGCGACGTAGCTCGTCATAGACGAGCGGCATCAGTTCGGAGACGCGATCGGAGGTCACGTCACCTCGGGAGTTGGAGTTAGTCTCGCCTGATCTTTACCGACTGAATGACGATGTCTTTCGCCGGGCGATCCTGCGCCCCTGTCTTCGTGCTGCCGATCTTCCGCACGACATCCATCCCGCTCTCGACCTCGCCGAACACTGTGTGGCGGTTGTCGAGATGCGGCGTCGGCGCGAGCGTGATGAAGAACTGTCCACCATTCGTGTTGGGCCCGGCATTGGCCATCGAGAGTATCCCGGGCTTGCTGTGCCGGAGGGTCGGATGGAACTCATCGGCAAACTTGTATCCAGGGCCGCCGTAGCCCTTGCCCAGCGGATCGCCGCCTTGAATCATGAAGCCGTCGATCACGCGATGGAAGATGATGCCGTCGTAGTACGGCTGATGGCTCTTCTGGTTCGTGCGTGGGTCGGTCCATTCCCTGGTGCCTTCAGCAAGACCCACGAAGTTGGCGACGGTATTCGGCGCTTCCTTGTCGAAGAGCCGAATCGTGAAGTTGCCTTCAGTCGTAACGAACTCTGCATACACAGCCATTCGAAGAGGATATCACCTCGTCGCGATACAATTTTTCCGTGCCGTCCGACGCGCGCGACGCTCGCTCCGGTCACCCCGAGCACAGTCAAGGGGCGACCGCCGTGACAGACACCGCTGACCCCGCCATTGCTGCGGTTGCGTCGGGTACGAGCGGCGATCCATTTGCTGTGCTCGGACGTCACGAGGTCACAGTCGATCGTCGTCAGGCGGTTGTGGTGCGGACGATGCAGCCTGCGGCGTCAGCAGTGGAGCTCGTCACACCGGACGCGGTGACACCGATGCCGCGGCGTCACCCTGCAGGGCTCTTCGAAGCACGCGTTCCGCTCGTCGGCAATATCTCCGACTTTGCCTACCGCTTCCGCGTACACGAAGGCGGCGCCGTACGCGATGTCATCGACCCGTATCAGTACGGCCAGGTGCTGTCTGACTACGATCTGCACCTCTTCGCTGAAGGCACGCATTATCGCGGGTGGGAAAAGTTCGGATCGCATGTG
Organism: Vicinamibacterales bacterium; assembly: GCA_036565925.1. GTDB lineage: Bacteria > Acidobacteriota > Vicinamibacteria > Vicinamibacterales > UBA2999 > Gp6-AA40. Next base: position 1,790 of record DATCXH010000524.1, on the reverse strand, counting down.
ACGACGATCGGCGACGTCTCCGGTGTGCACTTCGCCGTGTGGGCGCCCAATGCGCAGCGGGTGAGTGTCATCGGTGATTTCAATCGTTGGGACGGCCGCGTGCACCCGATGCGCAAGCTGGTGCCGTCGGGTGTGTGGGAACTGTTCGTTCCCGAGCTGACGGCAGGCGCCTGCTACAAGTTCGAGGTCCGCACGCACGCGGGACATCTGATCGAGAAGGCCGATCCCTACGCGCAATTGTTCGAGGTCCCGCCGCGGTCCGCGTCGGTGATTTGGAAGGACGATAAGTACGAGTGGGGTGATGCCGACTGGATGCGCGATCGGCCAGCGGCGGGGAGCTGGCACGATCGCCCGCTGTCCATTTATGAAGTGCACCTCGGCTCGTGGCGTCGAGTGCCTGACGAGAACCATCGCTACCTGACCTATCGTGAGCTGGCGGACACGCTCGTGCCCTACGTGCGCGAAATGGGATTCACGCACATCGAGCTGCTGCCGGTGATGGAGCACCCCTTCTCCGGATCGTGGGGATATCAGGTGCTCGGGTTCTTCGCACCCACCAGCCGCTTCGGCACGCCCGATGACTTCCGATACTTCGTGGATACCTGTCATCGGTACGGCCTCGGCGTAATCCTGGACTGGGTGCCCGGCCACTTCCCGAAGGACCGGCATGGCCTTGCCGAGTTCGACGGCACGGCGCTGTACGAGCACGCCGATCCGCGAAAGGGGGAGCACCGCGACTGGGGTACGTTGATTTTCAACTACGGTCGCAACGAGGTGCGATCGTTCCTGCTCAGTAGCGCCCTGTACTGGCTGGAGGAATTTCACCTCGACGGTCTCCGCGTCGATGCGGTGGCCTCGATGTTGTATCTCGATTACTCGCGGCCGCATGGCGAGTGGATTCCCAATCAGTACGGTGGACGCGAGAATCTCGAGGCGGTGTCGTTCCTGCAGCAGTTGAACACCGTGACGCACGGACGCGTGCCAGGCACGATCACGGTGGCCGAGGAATCGACGGCATGGCCGGCGGTGAGTCGCCCAACGTATGTCGGCGGGCTCGGGTTCACGTTCAAATGGAACATGGGATGGATGCACGACATGCTCGAGTACATCGAGCAGGATCCAGTGCATCGCCGCTGGCACCACGAGAAGATCACGTTCTCGATGCTGTACTCGTTCACCGAGAACTTCGTGCTGCCGTTCTCACATGACGAGGTCGTGCATGGGAAGCGCTCGATGCTCGACAAGATGCCGGGCGACCTGTGGCAGAAGTTCGCCACGCTGCGGACGCTCTATGGCTACATGTTCGGGCATCCCGGCAAGAAGCTGATGTTCATGGGCAGCGAGTTCGGGCAGTGGCGGGAATGGAATTCCGAGGAGAGCCTCGACTGGCATCTCGTCGAGGAGCCGATGCACGCGGGGCTGCGCCGCTGGGTGCAGGATCTCAATCGGTGCTACCAGCATGAGCCGTCGCTGCACGAGGTGGACTTCGAGCATTCGGGCTTCTCATGGATCGACTGTCACGATAACGAGAACAGCGTCGTCTCGCTGATCCGCCGGGCGCGCGATCCGCGCGACTTTACCGTGATGATCGCCAACTTCACCCCGGTGCCGCGGCCCGGCTATCGCTTCGGTATGCCCGAGGCCGGCTGGTATCGCGAATGCCTCAACAGCGATTCCGCAATTTACGGCGGCAGCAACATGGGCAACGGCGGCGGTGTCCAGACCGAGCCCATTCCCGATCACGGCTTCCAACAGTCGATCAGCCTCATCGTCCCGCCGCTGGGTTTCGT
>DATCXH010000153.1:0-13050 GCA_036565925.1 Vicinamibacterales bacterium | reverse complement strand
GGCCGCTATCGGCGCGGGCACACATTCGACGATTGAGCTCACGACCTCCAACCTTCCAGCGGTAAACGTGCTTGACGACGACGTCATCGGCGCCGGCAGCGAGCCCGTGCGGGAGATTCGCCTGCTCGCTCCAGTGACTGGAGATGTGCCACCTGCGGTTGCCGAGTACACCACGCCCCCGCTCTACTCGGACGAGGCACGGCGTCGCGGTCTCGAGGGTGTCGTCGTGGTACGTGCAAACATCGACGCGAACGGACGTGTTCGCGACGCGCGAGTGGTGCAGGGACTTGGGGCGGGACTCGATCAGAACGCGCTCCTCGCGCTGCGGCAATGGCGCTTCCGTCCCGGCAGCCGCAACGGCGCGGCGGTTTCGATGGACGTCGCGATCGAGATCGGGTTCACGCTGCGGAACGAATCGATCAATGCGCAGATCGCCAACGACATGGTCTCGCTCGTCGGGCCTGGCGTCACGCCGCCGCAGGCGGTGAAGGTCGTGAACCCTCGCTCACCTGACGATCGCGTCACCGGCACCGTGATCCTCGAGGTTGTCCTCCTCGAGAACGGCACGCCACGCATCGTGCGGATTCTTCGTTCGCTGAGAACTGACCTCGATGACATCGCCGTCGAGGCCTTCGCGCAGTGGCGCTTCAGCCCGGCGCAGAAGGACGGCCGGCCGATCAAGGTGCGCATGAACGCCGCAGTGAAATTCCATGGCTAAGATTCGCAGCTCGGAGATCACGCCGGAAGAGGTCTATCTCAATCGGCGCACATTCATGAAGACGTCAGCGCTTGGTGTCGTGGGAGCCTCAGTTGCCGGCGTCGCACTGACTCCTGCCGACGTCGCCGCACAAGGGTTGCGCAACGTGCGCAAGAGTCCGCTCAGCACGACCGAGACGCCAAACTCCTACGACCACATCACCAGCTTCAACAACTTCTATGAATTCGATTCGGGGGCCGGCGACGGTCCGAAGAGGCTCTCCGGCCGATTCCGCCCGAGCCCATGGAAGATCGCCATCGAAGGTGAAGTCGCAAAGCCCGCGTCGTACGCGATCGAAGACTTCATCAAGCCGCATGTGCTCGAAGAGCGCATCTATCGCCTCCGCTGCGTGGAAGCATGGTCGCTGGTCATCCCGTGGGTGGGCATTCCGCTCGCTGACGTCATCAAACGCGTCGAGCCCTCGTCCAAAGCCCGCTTCGTGGAGTTCTACACACTGTACGACGTCGGACAGTTTCCTCAGCAACGCACCAACGCGCTCGAGTGGCCCTACATCGAAGGGCTTCGTCTCGACGAGGCGATGCATCCACTGACGATTCTTGCGGTCGGACTCTACGGCCAGGTCCTGCCGAACCAGAACGGTGCACCGATCCGGCTGGTCGTCCCGTGGAAGTACGGATTCAAGAGCATCAAGTCGATCGTGAAGCTCCGCTTCGTCGAACGACAGCCGATCAACACCTGGCAGCGCCAGTACCCGCAGGCCTATGGCTTCTACGCCAACGTCAATCCTGCGGTCGATCATCCCAACTGGAGCCAGGCGCGCGAGTCGCGACTGCCGTCACTCTTCAGGACGACGCGCACGCTGCCCTTCAACGGTTACGCCGATCAGGTGCAGCACCTCTACGCCGGAATGGATCTGCGAAGGAATCATTAGATCGTCAATTGTTGATTTGATGACTTCGATTGTTGAATCGTTGTTGATTGTTGATTGCTGGATCGTTGAATGAAGGAGCTGCCTGCTCTCATTCACCAATCAGAATTCGATAATCAACAACAATCACCAATCAACGATCGATAAATCAAAAATGCAAGAATGGGCCGAATGGCCCACGGCGAGTACAACCCGCAGCTCGCAACGCTCGGGAGCGCACCACCCAGCGGAGATCGCTGGCTCCACGAGATCAAGTACGACGGCTACCGGATCGGCTGCATCATCGACAAGAAGGGCGTACGTCTGATCAGCCGCAACGGCAAGGACTGGACGCACGTCTTCCCGTCCATCGCCGAAGCCGGACAGAAGCTCAAGACCAAGGACGCGATCATCGACGGCGAAGTCGCGATGGTGATGGAGGACGGCCGTACGAGTTTCGCGGCGCTGCAGCAGGCGGCGGCGGGAACGGCGTCACACACGCCGCTGGTCTACTTCGTCTTCGATCTGCTTCGACTGAACGGTGAACGGCTCGATCAGTTCCCGCTCGAGGAACGGAAGAAACGGTTGCGCGCGCTGGTGGGGGCGAAGCAAGCCGGAAGGATCCGTTACTCGGAGCACATTGTCGGCGATGGCGAAAAGCTCTTCGAGCACGCGACGAAGATCGGGCTCGAAGGCATCATCTCCAAGCGGCGCGATCTTCCATACGAACCCGGACGCAGCGACAGCTGGCGCAAGTCGAAGGTGATTCAACGCGGCGTCTTCGTCATCGGCGGCGTGACCGATCCCGAGGGATCGCGTGTCGGTCTTGGGGCGCTGCTGGTTGGTTACTACGATGGACCGCGACTGGTCTTTGCGGGACGTGTCGGCACTGGATTCTCACACGCGTTTGCGGTGGAGCTCCGCGAACGTCTCGACAAGCTGGCGCAGAAACAATGTCCGTTCGACCCACCAATCGTGAAGGGACCGGAGCGCCTCGCCCACTGGGTGAAACCCGTGCTCATGTGCGAGGCCACTTACACCGAGTGGACAAACGACGGGCGCCTTCGTCATCCCGTGTTCGTGAAGCTGCGGAAAGACGTGCCTACTTCTTCTTCGTCCCGGCCGCCGGGCCCAGTCCAGGCTGCACCCCGAACCGCTGGTTCTCCTCGCAGATGAACTCGATGATCTCCTGATCGGGCATGAAGACCTGGTTGTGCCGGACCGTCCACGGTTTGGTGTACGCCTTGGGATCGTCGACGGTGATGTCGATCTCCATCCGTCCGTAGCTGGTTCGGCGAAACCGCTCGGTCATCTTCGCCTGATCGGTCATCGGCGTGCCGACAATGTCGAGCCAGCCATCATCACGGAAACCCGTGGTCTCGACGACGAGGGTGTCGCCGTCCCAGTGACCGGTGGAGTACCCGTAGTACCAAGGTTGCGGATCGTTGTTCGGCAGCGGACGGCCGTCGAGAAAAATCTGACGGATGCCGTAGCTGGCTTCATACAGGATCACGAGCAGTTTCGGCGTCTGAATGAACTTGCGAGGAAACCCCTGGGTGTGAAACTGCATCAGTCCCATTGGCAGGCAGAACGCTTCAGGGTTGTCCTTGCTGTTGTTGTCCATCCGCTCTTTTTTGATCGCCGCGAACTCAGGCTTGATCGGCAATCCGCCCGGGAAGTTCTGAGCAACGTCGCGGAACATGGCAATCGGCGGCGTTCCAGGAGGCGCGACCGGCGCCGGTTGACCGCGTCCGCCCGTCGGCGCGCCGCGCCACAGCCCGCTGAAGTCGGGCTTGCCGTCCGGTGTGCGCGGCACCGGAGCATCCATGTCCGGTTCGCCTTTCGCGTTCTTCGGCACAGTGCCCGACGGGTACGCCGGCCATTGCGCCAGCAGCGCTGGCGCCGTTACGACACACGCGATCACCGCCAACCAACGGACCACCGGTTTCATTAAGCCTCCCTGACGCGAACCAGCGTATTATGCTCGACATGAACCGACGGGTGCTGCTGGGAATCGCGGCTGTTTCGGCGTTGCTGGTGTGGACCGCGCCGGCCGTCGCCCACCATTCGTTCGCGGCGGAGTTCGATGCGAACCGTCCGCTCACGGTGAGCGGCACGGTGGTCCGGCTCGAGTGGACCAATCCGCACGCGCGTCTCGTCGTCGAGGCGACGGAAAACGGCAAGCCGGTCACATGGGACTTCGAGCTCGGTCCGCCCAACGGCCTGATGCGCAATGGGTGGACCAGAAACTCACTGAAGCAAGGGATGAAGGTGACGGTCAGCGGCTTTCACTCGAAGACGCAGCCGTACATCGCGAACGCGCGGACTGTCGCGCTCCCCGACGGACGCCAGGTGTTCGCGGGCTCATCCTTCGACACCGGTTCCACCAACTAGATCATTGTTGATTGGGCGATTTTCGATTGTTGATTCGTTGTTGATTGATGATTGAGGAATGGTGATTGGAATCAGCAATCAACAATCGCCAATCACCAACCAATCAACAATCAAAGATCATCCAATCAACAATAATCACCGCCACTTGAAAATCCTGAGGCCGATCGAGAACGGCACGATCGCCCAGGCGACGAGCGTCAGCAGCTCGAGACGAATGCTCCCGAGTGAGGCACCTTCCAGCACGACTCCTCTCAGCGCATCGACGAGCGCGGTCAGCGGCAGCACGCGAATGAACGGCTGAACGACCTCGGGGAAATTCGACGAGGAAAAGAACACGCCGCTCAGCACCCACATCGGCACCATGATCAGGTTCATCAGACCTGAGATCGCCTCGAGCGTCCGCACCCGACTCCCGACCAGCAGACCGATCGATCCGCACGCGAGCGCTCCGGTCAACGCGACGAACGCAATGCCGACGAACGAGCCGCGGACCGGCATCGCAAACGCAAGCACGCCGAAGATCAACGGCACTGCGACCTCTGGTCCGAGAAACAGCAATCGAGCCAGCACCTGGGCGAGGAGGAACTCCCATTTCCGCATCGGGCTCGCGGCGAGTCGCTTGAGCAGCTTACGCAGCCGCATCTGGACGGTCATGAATCCGATGCTCCACATCGAATTGTTCATGATGCCCAGCGCCACAATGCCCGGAATAAGCCAGTCCACGTAGCGCGAGCCGGGGATCGCGACCGCGTCTTCGTGCGCTTCCCACGGATCGCTCCGTCCCGCCGCGCGCTTCAGGGCATCGTCTACGACCAGACGCGCGATGCGGCTCTCTTCGCGATCGGGATCAAAGCGATATGTGGGTGGATTCCCGGGGCGCACGATGACGTGCACGTCGCCTTCGCGCAGCTGCTTCAGTTCCTGCTCGGCAGGCACCTCGCGAATGACGACACCGGTGCTGGATGACAGCGTCTTTCGCAGCATCTCGGAGGCGACGCCGGGCGCGACACCGACGCGCACCGGTTGCGAGCCGCGCGAGGGAAACGCGATGGCCATCGCCACCGACATCACAATCGGGAAGAAGAAGGACCAGAAAAGCGCCTCGGGTTCACGGACGAACTCGCGGAGACGCGCCAGCGTGAGCTCGAGCAGCGGATGATGCGCGCCGCCGCGCGCGCCGTTTCCCGTTGCGGTGATGGCGTTACTCGTCACGGAGGTGCCGTCCGGTCAGCGACATGAACACGTCTTCGAGTGTGCCCTCGTGCACGACGACCTTTGGCGCACCGAGACCGGTCACCAGTGACTTCGGCGTATCGAGCGCGATGATCTTCCCATGATCGACGATCGCCACACGATCGCAGAGGACTTCGGCCTCATCCATGTAATGCGTCGTCAACAGGATGGTCCCGCCCTCGGCGCGGTAGCGCTGCAGCACGCCCCACAACTGACGGCGTGATTGCGGGTCGAGCCCGGTGCTCGGTTCGTCGAGGAACAGCAAATCCGGATCACCGACGAGTGCGCAGGCGATCGACAGGCGCTGCTTCTGACCGCCGGACAGCTTGACCACCCAGCTCGAACGCTTGCTCTCGAGCTCGACGAGCGCGAGCAGCTCGTCGATCGTCTTGCCGCGATCGTAAAAGGAGCGGAAGAGGCGGAGCGTTTCTTCGACGGTCAGCTTGTCGATGAACTGCGACTCCTGCAGCTGGATGCCGAGCCGCTGACGCAATTGCCGCTCATCGCGCTGCCATCGGAGCCCAAGCACTTCGACCTCGCCAGAATCCGGCAGCAGCAGCCCTTCGAGAATCTCGATGGTCGTCGTCTTTCCGGCGCCGTTAGGACCGAGCAACCCGAAGCACTCGCCGCGAAACACGTCGAGCGAGAGACCATCGACGGCGACAACATTGCCGTAGCGTTTTCGCAAATCACGACACTGAACTGCCGCAGTGTTCACAGTTCTATTCTCCGACGTTTCACCGACGCACGCGCGCCGACTGCCTGGAGGCGTTGTGTCGTCGTGATTCACGTGAAGTGACGTGAAGGCGGCCCGATATTTTGAGTTAGACTGAAACTCCAGTGGCCCACACGGTCCTCATCGCACACAAAGAACATCTTCCAGCGCTGAAAGAGCACGGCTTCGCGGATGCGTTGGCGTTCTCCGATCTCGATGCGCTCAAAGCGCTCGAAGCGATCACGCGCGAGAGGCCACCGGTGATCGCGCTCGAGAAGGCGTTCGCCTCAACGTCGCGGGGCGCCGCGCTGATCAAGCGCATCAAGGCTGACGCGTCGCTCACCGGGTGCGAGATCACGATCGTCGCTCACGACGGCACACCATTGACGTCGAAGAAAGCGAAGAAGGACGCCGAGCCGGTGACCGCTGCGCCGCCGTCACCCGTCAAGGAACCGCCAACGCCTGCGGTCGCCACGTCGGCGCCACTCGATCAGCGCGGCACGCGTCGCGCGCCGCGATTCATCGTGGGCACAGGGATCGAGGTCACCATCGACGGAAATCCGGCAGCGTTGATCAATGTGTCGGTGGCCGGCGCCCAGGTCGTGTCGCCGACGATCCTCAAGCCGAATCAGCGTGTACGCATGACGTTGCCGGATGTCGAGGGACCGATTCGCGTGATGGCTGGTGTCGCCTGGGCCGCTTTCGAGATGCCCAAGACGGGCCCGGTCTATCGCGCCGGCATCGAGTTCTACGACGCCGAAGCGGGCAATGTCCTGCGCTTCATCGATACCAACAAGGTCAGCTGAAGAACATTGTTGATTGAGCGATTTTTGATCGTCGATTGGTTGTTGATTGAGGATTGTTGAATGGTGATTGGCCTGCCAATCAACAATCACACATCGACGATCACCAACCAATCAACAATCAGCAATCGCCCATCCAACAATGGAACTAGGAGAGCCACCGTTCGACCGCTGATCCCTTCTTGATGATCGTCTCGCGCCGATCGGAACCGGTCGAGATGATGGCGCAATCCACGCCGCTCACCTCTTCGAGTCGCTTCACGTATCGCTGCGCCGGTGCCGGCAGTAGTTCGAAATCGGTGACACCTTTGGTCGGCGACGACCAGCCAGGCATGCGCTCGTAGACCGGCTCGGCGCCATTCAGAACGCGCAGGTCGGCTGGGAACTCTGTAATCGTCCCTGCCGCCGTCGTGTACCCGGTGCAGATCAACACTTCCGGAAGGCCGTCGAGCACGTCAAGCTTGGTGAGCGCGATGGCGTCGAGACCATTCAGGCGCGCGGAATAGCGGACGACCACCGCGTCGTACCAACCGCAGCGACGCGGCCGGCCGGTCGACGCCCCGTATTCCTGACCGCTCTCGCGCAGTCGATCGGCGAGCGCGCCCGAGAGTTCGGTCGGCAGCGGCCCCTCACCGACGCGCGTGGTATAGGCCTTCGCGACGCCGAGTACGCCGCCAATCGCTCGCGGGGGTACGCCAAGACCCGTGCACACGCCGCCCACCGATGCGTTCGACGAGGTGACAAACGGATACGTGCCGTGATCGATGTCGAGCAGCGTCGCCTGGGCGCCTTCGAACATCACCGTCTTTCCTGCGGCCATCATCGAGTGCAGCGTCAGCGAGACGTCGTCGACCCAGGGGCGCATCCGCTCGCCGAAGGCGACGACCTGATCGAAGACGGGCTTCCAGTCGAGCGTCGAGTCCTTGATCATCCGGTTGCGCGCGCTGACGTTCTCGCGCACTTCGTCGGCCAGCGCCGTTCGGTCGCCGAGGAGGTCGCAGACGCGGATGCCGCGCCGACCGATTTTGTCCTCGTATGCCGGTCCGATGCCGCGCGAGGTGGTGCCGATCTTGCGCTCACCGCGGCGCGCCTCGGACAACACATCGAGCTCACGGTGATACGGCAGGATGATGTGCGCCTTCTCACTGATCTTCAGCCGCCCATCGACGGTGATCCCGCCGCGCGCCAGCTCCTCGAGCTCGGCAAACAGCGCCTGTGGATCGATCACGACACCGTTGCCAATCAGGCAGGTGACGCCAGCATGCAGAATCCCCGAGGGAATCAAGTGCAGCACGAACTTCTTGCCGTTCACATACACCGTGTGTCCGGCGTTATGGCCACCCTGATAGCGCGCGACGGCCGAAAAATGCGGCGTCAGCATGTCGACGATCTTGCCTTTCCCTTCGTCGCCCCACTGCGCTCCCAGAACAGCGATATTCGTTTTCATCCAACCTGACATTTAATCAGAAGATGGTGAAGATCACGAAACACGAATGCTGCGCGATCACGGATTGATCAACACAGAGCACCCGCGATCACAGACTGTGCACGGTGACGGCGCGGATCGGCAGGGCCGCGCATCGCGCGGCGGCCCGAACGGCTGGCCCCCGCCGACTCCTTGACCTCCGCAACTCCGTCTCGGCGTGTGGAATCGCCACCGTGCGCCCAGTCGCCAGTAGAGGGATACTCATGTCGTGATCCTCCTCGACGGCGAATCGTTCACGCTCGATGATCTGGTCGCCGTCGCGTACGGCGACGAGCCACTCTCTCTCAGCGACGTGGCGCGCCAACGCGTGCGCGCGGCACGCGTCGTCGTTGACGAGGCTGCCGACCACGATACGCCGGCCTACGGCATTAACACCGGCTTCGGCAACTTCGCCAACGTGCGGATCCCGCACGAATCGCTCGCCGAACTGCAGGTGAATCTGCTGCGCAGTCACTCTGCCGGTGTCGGCGATCCCCTGCCGGTCCCCGTGGTCCGCGCGACGATGGCGCTGCGCGCGAATGTGCTCGCCAAAGGATTTTCCGGAATTCGCGTCGAAACATTGGAGCTGTTGCTGACGCTGATCAACCGCGCCGTACATCCGGTCGTACCGTCGCGCGGTTCGGTTGGCGCAAGCGGCGACCTCGCACCGCTCGCGCATCTCGCGCTCGTACTGATCGGCGAGGGTGAAGCCTGGCACGGCGGCACGCGCGAGCCCGGCGCCGCGGCCCTGGCACGAGTGGGTCTCACGCCGGTATCGCTGGCCCCAAAAGAAGGATTGGCCCTGATCAACGGCACGCAGCCGTCCACCGCCCTCCTCGGCCTGGCACTCGCCGGGTCGCTGCGGTTGGCCCGAGCCGCCGATATTGCGGCGGCGCTCAGTATCGACGGCCTGCAGGGGTCAACCAAGCCGTTCGATGCCCGCATTCACGATGCTCGAGGCCTGGCCGGTCAGCGCACGTCTGCCGAGAACCTTCGCCATTTGCTCGCGGACAGTCCGATCAACGCCGGGCACGCCAATTGCGGGCGGGTCCAGGATGCCTATTCGATGCGCTGCACGGCGCAAGTGCACGGCGCCGCGCGCGACGCGTTCGGATTCGCGCATCGCACGTTCGATGCTGAAGCGAATGCCGCCACCGACAACCCGATGGTGTTCGCTGAGACCGGCGAGATCGTGTCTGGTGGAAATTTTCATGGCGCGCCGGTCAGCGTGGCCGCCGACGTGCTGTGTCTCGGACTGTCGCAGCTCGCCACGATCAGCGAACGACGATCGGATCGCCTCGTCAATCCATCGAGCAGCGGCCTCCCGGCCTTTCTGACTCGCCACGGTGGTCTGCAATCGGGATTGATGATGGCGCAAGTCACCGCCGCAGCGCTCACCTCCGAGCTGAAGACTGTCGGCCATCCGGCCAGCGTGGACACGATTCCGACATCGGGCAACACCGAGGACCATGTCAGCATGAGCATGGCGGCAGCGCTGAAGGCGATGCGCGCACTCGAACTCGCGCGCCGGGTGATCGCCATCGAAATGTTGTGCGCGTGTCAGGCGATCGATCTGCTCGCACCGCTCACGTCATCAGCGCCGCTGATGCGCGTGCATGAAACTATTCGCGCGCGAGTGCCGACGCTCGAGCGCGATCGTCCACCGTCGCACGACATCGAGAAGATTACTTCGATGATCGAAGGCGGCGAGCTCGAACGCGCGTGTGCGCTGAAAGTCAAATGAATTTTTTTTTACAGATCGATTGACAAGCGCGTCGCGCATTCTTAAGTTCTGATCTTCCGATCGCCGCGTACCGTCCCGGCGATGCGGTATTTCACAACATGACGATCGGCACTCGCACCATTCGCGCACCACGAGGCACTGAGCTCACGTGCAAGGGATGGCCGCAGGAAGCTGCGCTGCGTATGCTGATGAACAACCTCGATCCCGACGTCGCTGAGCGTCCCGACGATCTGATCGTGTATGGTGGTTCGGGCAAAGCGGCGCGCAACTGGGAGGCCTTCGATGCGATCGTCGCGGAGTTGCGCCGTCTCGAAGCGGACGAAACGCTGCTCGTGCAGTCAGGAAAACCGGTAGGAGTGTTTCGCACACACCGCGGGGCGCCGCGCGTCATCATCGCCAACGCGATGCTGGTGCCGGCGTGGGCGACATGGGAAACATTCCGCGATCTCGAACATCGCGGTCTGACCATGTACGGGCAGATGACGGCCGGCAGTTGGATCTACATCGGCACACAGGGGATTTTGCAAGGCACCTACGAAACTTTCGCCGCCGCTGCGCATCGTCATTTCGGCGGCACATTGAGTGGACGGTCTGTCGTCACCGCCGGTCTCGGCGGCATGGGCGGCGCGCAACCACTCGCCGCGACGATGAACGGTGCCGCAGCGCTCGTGATCGAAGTTGATCCCAGTCGCATCGCGCGGCGTCTCGAGACGCGGTATCTCGATGCTGCGACGACAAGCCTGGACGACGCCCTCCAGACGCTCGCAACGTGGCGCCGCGACCGGGTGGCGAGATCGATAGCGCTCGAAGGCAACGCCGCGGATGTGCTGCCCGAGCTGGTGCGTCGGCGTGTCATTCCTGACATTCTGACTGACCAAACGTCTGCTCACGATGCACTCAACGGTTACGTGCCTGGCGGCATGACGCTTGCTGACGCGACGATGCTCCGCGAGCGCAACGCTGACGCGTACATCGAGCAGTCGATGCAGTCGATGGCACGACACGTGGAAGCAATGCTCGCGTTGAAATCACATGGTGCGGTGACCTTCGACTACGGCAACAACATTCGCGCTCAGGCGATGCGCGCCGGCGTGAAAAACGCGTTTGACATTCCCGGCTTCGTGCCGGAATATGTGCGACCTCTGTTCTGCGAGGGCAAAGGGCCTTTCCGCTGGGCAGCACTCTCTGGTGATCCAGACGACATTAAAGTTACCGATGAGGCAGCACTCGACATGTTTGCGGAAGATGCCGCACTCTGTCGCTGGATTCGCATGGCGCGTGAACGCGTCGCGTTTCAAGGATTGCCCGCTCGCATCTGCTGGCTTGGCTACGGTGCGCGCGCTCGGTTCGGACTCAAAATCAATGAGCTCGTGCGCACCAAGCGTGTACGCGCGCCGATCGTCATCGGCCGCGATCATCTCGACACGGGCTCTGTGGCGTCGCCCAATCGCGAGACCGAAGGCATGCGCGATGGCAGCGACGCGATCGCAGACTGGCCGATCCTCAACGCGCTGCTCAACGCTTCAGCGGGCGCGACCTGGGTATCGGTGCATCACGGCGGCGGAGTCGGTATCGGCTACTCACTGCATGCTGGCATGGTCATCGTCGCCGACGGCACACCTGACGCGGACGAGCGCCTGGAGCGGGTGCTCACGACTGATCCTGGAATTGGCGTCGCGCGTCATGCTGACGCGGGGTATGAGGACGCGATTGCGACGGCTGATGCTCGTGGCATCAGAATCCCGATGAGGGGGCGGACACATTGAATGAAGAGCGGAGAACGGGAGTAGCAACGGGAAACGCAGTTCCAGCGGCGGGGTTTGAACGTCGAGTGCATGGGGCGCTCGAAGCGTCCCCTTCACGAATACCGGTATTGCTCGGAGGATGCGGAACCGGCCGCACCTGGCTGCTGCAGCGTTTGCGCGAGCGGCTGGGCCGCCAGGCAGTGCAGTACATCGACGTCGAGCGTTGCGCGACAACGCCCGAGCGGTTTCTTCACGCGGTGACATCGGCGTCACCCTTCAGGTGGCACGGCGCCGAGCCGGCGCCAGCATCAGCTCGCGAGGCGTTCGACGCCCTGCTTGCGTTCTTCGACACGGCGCGCGCTCCCGGCGGCGAACCGTGCACGTTCCTGCTCGATGAAGTCCTCGAGTTGCGCACGTTTGAAAGCTTCCCCGGCCTCCGCCGCGTCCTGCGCGAATTGATCGACGCACTGGCCGAGAGCCCGAATCACTTCGTGCTCACCACTCGCTACGTCGCCCGCGCGCATCGGCTGCTACGCGATGCAACGGCGCGCTTCGAAGTGATGCATCAGCCGGCGTTGACGCCAGTCGATGTCACCGACGCCCTTGCGCCCGTCTTCGGCAATTACGAGCGCATGGCCACCGACGATCGCGATTATCTCGGGCAGACCGTCGCCGCGCTCACTGATGGCCGTGCCGTCTACGTCAAAGCCATGGGCGAGGCGATGAGCAACGGTGGTGGCGTGCCCGACCCGATCAGCGCGTTGACAGCGCTCGTCGGCAATGATGGCGTGCTGAGCCGCTGGTGCCGTTTCTGTTACGAATTGCGTCTGCATCGCGCCCGCGGCTATGGCGCACTCAAAGCCATCCTCGACATCCTCGCCGAGGAAGAATCGCTGACGCTGACCGAGATCTCGCAGCGTTTGCGCCGCACACCCGGGTCCACCAAGGACTATCTCTCGTGGCTCGAGGACGTCGATCTGGTCGTCTCGAGACAGAAGCGCTACAGCTTCACCGATTCGCTGCTGCGGCTGTGGGTCCGCTTGTATTGCCGACCGATGCCGCCCACTGACGACGACGTCGCTCGCGAGGTGCAGCGCTATGCGCTGGCCCGGATCCCGTCACGCGAGAGTGCACCAGCCCTCGCCTACGCTGGCATCGATGCCACGCCGGAAGAGCGAAAGAGCTGGGGCATTATCGAAATCGACTAGCGCAACACGCAAAATGCAAAATTCGAAATGCTAACGCCGTGCGCACTCCCCTTCGCGCGCTGTCTTGCGTTTTGAATTTTGCATTTTGAACTTCGAATTCCCGCTTACGCGTTCCTCA
>DATCXH010000157.1:0-6026 GCA_036565925.1 Vicinamibacterales bacterium | reverse complement strand
AGGTCACGCCTCCATCGCCACCGCTGACTTCACTCCAGTTCGACGGCAGACTCAGTCGCATGAAATTCAAGGGCTGTGACGTCCGGAACGAGTTCGACGGCGGTGGCACATTGATAGGTTCACGCCTCGAGACGGTCGTCGGGTTCGTTCGCGCCTGACCCTTGGCAATCTGCTCGGCGGTGTAGGCCGGCGGCATGCCGGCGAGCCGCTGCTGGATCTCCGGGAACTGCCCCGTATTGGCGTTGCCCTGAACGCGCAGCGACTGCGCTTCTTTCATGATCGCGTTGTAACGGTTCCCCGGGTCGGGGTGGCTGCTCAACCACTCGGGACCGCGCGATCCGCCCTCTTCCGCGAGGGTCTTGAACATGTTGGCCATCTCACGCGGCTCGTATCCGGCGCGCGCCAGCATCTGTGCGCCGAGGATGTCGGCCTGCGACTCGTAGGCGCGGCTGTACTTCGTGATGTACGCACCGGCCGCAATCTGAGAGCCGGTCGAAAGGATGCTGCCGGCAGTGCCTCCGATGATCGCGCCGGCGATCTGCCCGAGGACGCCGCCGATCTGCGCGCCCTGACCCGAGCTCGCCTGTGCGGTGCCATGGCGCAAGGCGACGTGCGACATTTCGTGCGCCATCACGCCAGCCACTTCACCTTCGGTCTTGGCGGCTTCGATCATGCCGCGATTGAGGAACATCGGGCCGCCGGGCAGCGCGAATGCGTTGATGTCTTTCTGGTTCACGACGTCGAATGTGTACATGAACTCAGGATGCTGGAACTCGGGCGGCACCGCCTGGGCGAGTCGCTTTCCGATGCGCTCGACGTAGTCGTCAACACGCGGGTCGTTGAGCATCGGCAGTTCCTTCTTGGCCTGCGCCGCTGCCTCACGTCCGACCTTCACGTCTTCGGCGACGGTGTATTTGTTCTTGGGCGCAACGATCCTGGTCTGGGCGACGGAGAGTGTCGTGAGCGACAGGCTCAACGTAAGCACTGCAGCCAGTCGTGCGCGTCGTCTAGAGAGGAGAAGTGCTGTCATGCTGACAAGGTAAAGCAAGGACGCGGCCAAACGCAAAGCGGGTCAGTATCGGATGACCGCACCCACCGTAAAACGCCAAAAACTCACGCGTGGACCCACATCGCCGAAGTCACTCGGCTCCCGTTCAAAGGTTCGGAAATGGCGTAGCTCGAAGCGGACACCTGTCCGGCGGGTGAGGAAGCCGATCGCTCCGCCTCCGACATTGAAGCCCATCGAATTGTCATTGTCGTTCGGTGGCAGAAGGTATCGGATGTCGGAGTGGATCAATCCGACTCCCCCAACGGCATAGGGCCGAAGCGAGTACTCCGTAACACTCAACGGGACCGCAGCTATCACGCTGCCGCTGAGCGTGAGGAGCTTGCTGCCGAGAATGTTGCTCTCGGGATTCTCTACTTTGAAGAAGCTCGGCGAGTACGCGAATTCGCCTTCGACGCCGAGAATGCCGGTACTAATCCAACTCGCCGAGCCGCCAAAGATCACGTGGTTCGAACTCTCATCCGGCGTGGCGCCGATGTTGAACACAGTCTCACGGGCAAACGTACTGCCGATGAACGGCATGAACGCCGTGTCAGCCCGAGCGTCGCGGGGAGAACCGCACAGGACGACGAGCAACAAAGTCGCGATCGTCGCTGCGCGCGCGGTCAGGTTCAAGGCAAGAAGGCTTGGAGGAAGGTCCGAGCGAAGATCGATGTCGTCACGTCTCCGCCCTCTAGCCCGAATGGCGCGGTCAACCCGTCGCTGTTGGCGAGGAGGATCAGCGTGAGCCGCCGATTAGGAACCTTCACGATCAGCGCTGAGTAGGCGTTCTCGACGACGCCGAACTGCCAGGCGATCGGCTCATTGTTGTAGGCCTGGACGAACCAGCCGAGCCCCGTGCGCAGCGGCTTACCGTCGGCAAAGGCCTGCGACAGCGCGAGCACGCGAGTCGCCGGAGCGAGGAAGCCGTTGTCATACGCCAGATCGAATTGTGCGAGATCGAGTGCGCTCGACACGACGCCTCGTGCGAAGCCGACGTGAGACGGCGTGAGCTCAGTGTTGCGGATCGGCCGGCGACTGACGATGCGATAGGGGATCGCCACCTGCCGGAGGATGTCGCTGTATCGCGTCAGACGTCCCTGATCGAACATCGCGATGTCATCGGCGGTCGGCGCGTTCAGCGTCTGGCCTGGGACCGAATTGATCATCGCCAGCAGATCGAACAGCTCGTGTCCGAGGAGCTGCGGATATTTGCCGCCGGCGCACTCTTCGACCACGTCGGTCAACGCCGAGAGTCGAGCCGGGGCGTAACGATAGATCTTGTCAGGCGCCGTATGACTCAGAAGTTCGCCGACCGTTGTCTCAGCTTCCGGATATGCGGGTGTCCAGCGGATGACACGATCTGTGATTTCGAGGTAACTCTGATCCACGCACTTGCGTAACAGCAGCGTCGTGCCGAGCGTCTGTGCGAGCGAGCCGATGGCGTAGGGCGTGTCGGCTCTCGCCGGAACGTTGCCCTCGACATCCTGTTTGCCGAATCCGCTCGACCAGATCCTTCCGTCCTGGACGATGACTGCTGATATAGCAGGGATGCCCGCTTCGATGCGGAGCGACTCGAGCGTGCGTGCGAAGAGCTCGTAAGGCAGACTCGGACTCTGAGCAGAGCTCGGCTGTTCGAGAATAACGACACTGATCAGCACACCGGAGAGGAGTCCGAGGATTCGCACTCAGTGGATGGGCTCAAAGCCCTGCTGAATCATAGCAGAGCGGACGAGAAGAATAACGACAGGGTCAGGTCGATGTGCTACATTCTCTTCGCGACTGCGTGATGCGGCCCGTTTCTGCACGTCTCCTGCCGCTTGTCGGCGTCTGGGTGCTGGTTTCATTTGCCAGTGCCGCTCCGTTGTACGCGCAAGCTCCTCAAACATTACGAGTGGTCCCGCTGGTCAAGGACAACCAGGTGCTCGTCTCGTTCGAGCTGGTAAACGGTCTGACTGACGAGGTGAGGGCAGCGATTCAGAGCGGTCTCACAACCACATTCACGTACACCATTGAATTGCGCATGGACGTGCCGGCCTGGGTCGATCGAACGATCGGCACGGCCACGATTGCGAGCAGTGTTGAGTACGACAATCTGAAGCGTCAGTACATGATGGGGCTTCGCATCGACGGACGGACCGAAGAATCCAAGACGACGACGGACGAGAACGAAGTCCGGCAGTGGATGACCACGGTCAAGCATCTCGCCCTGTTCAAGACCGCGATGCTCGAAGCCAATCGCGATTACTACATCCGCGTGAGCGCGACAGCCAAACCGAGCAACGGCTCATTCATGTGGCCGTTCGGCAGCGGCACGTCGGCGCAGGGCAAGTTCACCTTCATCCGCTAGTTCCCGCCTCCAAGTCAGTTCCGTAACGCACACTCGAATTTCGTACGCGCGCGTCGTCGTACGCCGTGCAATCCAGTTCACTTTTTGTCGGAGACCGCCACTTTGTGTCAGTCGGCGCGTCCTGACCGGTGGTGGAAAAAACCCGCGGCTGCACAGGCGTGCCTGTGCTGCTACATGCGGCGCGCTGTGGCGACAATCCTGCACTAGACGGAGACCGAGAGGAGGATGGTCCTGTGGTTCCGAGTGCAGTTCCGGTGAAGCGCAGATGGTCGGCATTTGCCGTGTCGACGCTCGCGTTCGTGATCGCGGGTGTGGGCCTGTCGGGCGCCACGGTGATTGAAGTGGACCGCCTCACGAAGCTGACGACGCCAACGCCGAAGGAGATCTCACAGGACGTCATCGTGCGCAACGCGAAGGACGAGGCGGGGCGTAAGGCGTCGTTCCGCGTGCTGCTCTTCTCTGATGAATTCCGCTGGCGCCTCTCGTCGTACGACGCGCTGGAGCAACTCGCGCAGCCGTCATTCACGCCGGAGATGAAGAAGGTCTTGAACCGCGCGAAAGAGATCATCGCCGTCGGAGCGAGTTCCGAGGAGATCGTCCCGGGGCTGACGGGCGAAGCCGGTCGCAAGCGTGAGGAGGCCCGTGCGGCCCGTCGTGCCGAGCGTATCGCGATGTGGGTGCGCCAGGCGCTCGAGAGCCCGATCACGGTCCGCAAGCTGAACGTCGGGCACCACCTGCCGACGAAGGGGTTCAAGGAGACCTCCGACCAGCGTCGCGTCATCATCATTCTGGTCATTGAGCGTGAGGATGGCACCAACGTCGATCAAGCACTCCGGCAGGCGATGGCGCTCGAGAGTGTCAAGGCACCGATCTTCGAGGCTCTGTTAACGCGGTATTCGCTGTCAGCGAACAAGGCGTTCACCTGGGTGGAGTAAGACCATGTTTGAAGTCATCGATGTACTCAACGCGTTAGGGACACCGCTGAAGATCGCGTGGCTCGTGTGGCTCGTGTGGGGCGTGGGGCTGTGCTTCTGGTTCCGTCAGAGGCGCTCAGTGCCCGCGAGGAAGGTGACCTCGGTCGCGAAGCCGGCGCCGGCGCCGAAGAAGGTGGCCGTACCCAGGACGGTCGCGGCCCAGGCTGCCGAGGCACCGGTCATGGGTCGCCTGATCACGCCAAGTCATGTGACTGCGGACCCCAAGCCCAGCGCGCCAGTGACGCCGCCGCTGCACCCTGAACCCATCGCGGCAGCAGCACCGATGCCGACGCCCGTGGCCACGACAACGGAAGACACGCCGGCTCAGACGTTCGACCCGGCGAAAGCGGTGATCGAACAGTTTGGCGCGATGAGTGACGACGTGCTCGACAAGTTCGTCAGAGATTTCGAAATGCAGGATGCGCGTCCACGGCGGCGGAAAACAACCCCGTTGTCCGGGACGCCTTCGTACGGCGCCGAGGCGCCGCAGGTCCCCTAGTTCTCCCTCCCATCGATACGGCGAGGGGCGGGTCGCCGCGGACCGCGCCTGTGCGCGCCGGGAAGGCCTGGCCCCTCGTCCCCTCCTTATTCAATTCCGACTCCCAGCTACCAATCACCACGCGCACAACTGTTAAGATCTTCGCAGGATCCGAAAAACATAACGTGCGCCATGTTGCTCGTACGCTGGCGATCGTCGTCTGCGCGCTCAGCACTTCAGTGATTGGGCAGGACGGACGTCCGCTCACCGTAACCTCCTCGTCCCCAACGCTGTCACCTGGCAGCGTGGTTCTCCTCACGGTGAAAGTATCTGGGCCGATGACGAGCCTCACGGGGCAGGCCTTCGGCAGACCGGTACGTTTCTGGGAGGCAGCGCCGCGTGAATGGCGAGGGTTCGTCGCCGCTGACCTCGAAAGGAAGCCCGGAGTCTATAGCGTCGACGTGATTGGCGTGGATGCTTCTGGGCTGACCAGCAACAGCAAGACGACGCTCACAGTCGTGCGGAAGCAATTCGAGACGAGGCGGCTGAAAGTCGGCGGCGAGTTCGTGAATCCGCCGCCCGCTGAGGCCGAGCGCATTGCGACCGACGCCAGGCGTCTCGCGGCGATCTTCACGCACACCACGCCGCGCGCGTGGCGAGGCGCGTTCCAGGTGCCGGTGCCAGGCACTGCCACCAGCAGCTTCGGTCGACTCAGTGTGCTGAACGGAGAACCGCGCGGCCGGCACCAGGGCGCCGACTTTCGCGCGGCGACGGGAACGCCGGTCGTGGCACCGAACGCAGGGCGCGTCGTACTGGCCGAAGACCTCTACTTCTCCGGCAACACCGTGGTGATCGATCACGGTCTCGGGATGTTTTCACTCCTGGCGCATCTCTCGCGGATCGATGTCATGGCAGGCAGCGATGTCGCCCGTGGCGAGAAGCTTGGTCTCTCTGGCGCGACGGGCCGCGTCACCGGACCGCATCTGCACTGGGCGCTGCGCCTGAGCGAGTTCAGTGTCGATCCGCTCGCGGTGGTGGCGGTGCTGAGCGATCTGAAGGAAGATTAAGGACAGGAGGATACGAAATGTCCGTTGCTCGTCTGTGTGTGCTCTCGTCTCTCGTGGTTCTGACCCTGATCGTCTCGGTGTCGGGTCAGCAGAAGCCGGCTGCGTCGCCGAC
>DATCXH010000211.1:0-5569 GCA_036565925.1 Vicinamibacterales bacterium | reverse complement strand
TCGAGCGATTCGTGCCTCGAACCGCGCGCGAGCCACACACCGATGCTCACCGAACGCACGTGCGGCATCCGCTCCGTAAGGAGACGAAGACCATTAGGGAGGACGTCACGAACAATCGCTGGTTGAGACACGGGTGCGTTTTCGAGAACTGCTGCCGCCGGACCGCTCCCCGTCACTAGCTCCGGCCATCTCTCGTCAGCCGCAAACTATTGACAGATAGGGAATTAGAAGAACAAACGCATCATAACATGAAACAACGTGTAAAAGAACTCAGGCGCAAGAAAGAGTCTGGGTGCGCGCGTTCCTGTTACAATCGACTGCTTGCATCTCCAAGAAAATGCGAGAGATAGCATGAGTCCAGCACCTCGTGACATCGCTGAGCTCGAGCCGGCCGAGCTCGAGGCCCTCCTCGCCGACAGCGGCTGCGAGCCGTTTCACGCCCGGCAGGTCTACCGCTGGATTTATCGATATGGCGTTACTGATTTCGGCCGGATGACAGATCTGTCCCGCTCCTTGCGTGCGCAGTTGCACGATCAGTTCGTCATCAACACGCCTCGCATCGTCAGCGACGAGACGTCTGCGGACGGCACACGCAAGCTTGCATTGGAACTGGCTGACGGCCGCCGTATCGAGTCGGTGTTCATTCCGGATACCCCGTCGATGACCTTCTGTGTCTCGACCCAAGTCGGATGCGCGATGGGGTGTGGCTTCTGTCTGACCGGGAAAATGGGGCTCGTTCGCAACCTTACCGCAGGAGAGATCGCCGGCCAGGTGCGCGTGCTCGCTGGGGCGACCGGGCTACTGGATCAGCCATTCAACATCGTGCTCATGGGCATGGGCGAGCCTCTGCACAACTACGAGCACACGATGAAGGCGCTGCGCATGCTGCACAGTGAGCATGGCCTTTCGATCTCGCCACGACGAGTCACGTTGTCAACGGTGGGTATCGTTCCTGGTCTCGAGCGGCTGTCGCGCGAACCACTGATGCCCAACCTCGCCATCTCGCTCCACGCAACGACCGAAACGCAGCGTACGGCGCTCGTTCCACCGAACAAGCGTTATCCGCTCGCGGCGATCCTCGACGCGTGTCGACGATTCCCGCTGAAGAAGCGCAGCCGAATTACCTTCGAGTACGTAATGCTGGACGGCGTCAACGACACTCCGGATGATGCCCGACGCCTCGTCAAGCTGCTGGACGGGATCAAATCAAAGGTCAATCTGATCCCGCTGAATCCGGCACCGGGCATTCCGTATTACCGGCCGTCTGACGAGCGCGTCAATCGCTTCGCTCAGATTCTTGCCGATCGTCACATCACCGTCTCCGTGCGCAAGAGTCGCGGGCGCGATATTCGCGCGGCCTGCGGTCAGCTCATCGTCGAGGGAGGCAGCAGGAAGACAGCGGCGCAACAGATGGCGCTGCTGCTGCACTAGCGCATTCCATCCCTCAGTCGATTCGCGCTTCGATCCATTGATTACGCGGGACCATCTTCTCGAGCCGAACCTTTAAGAAATTGTCGGTCACCGCCGACAAGCCATCGTCCACTGTTAACGCGCGTCGTACTGTTCCAGCCTGAGACTGACGAAAGCGCATCGACATCTGGTGACCGACCGCGCGTACGCGCTGTCCTCGTTCACGGATGGTGGCGCCATCGATTTTGTGGCTCATCGCGCTCGCGTCAGTACCTGGACGATCTGAGTACGGGAAGACGTGGAGATGCGTCAATGGAAGGTCGGCGAGGAGCAACTCGGTTTGCTCGAATTCGCTGGCCGATTCCCCGGGGAACCCGACGACCACATCCGACCCAATCGACGCATACGGCATGAGGGTGCGAATCCGTTCGACGAGTTGCTGGTAAGCAGCCGCTGTGTAAGGCCGCCTCATTCGCCGTAACACATCGTCCGAGCCGTGCTGGAGCGGTAGATGAAAATGCGGGGCAAGACGCGGTGACGCGGCCACGAGATCGACGATTTCTTCGGTGCAGTCCATTGGCTCGAGCGAACTGATCCGGAACAGCACGTCCGCGTCCCACGCCGCCAGATGATTCACGAGTGCGGTGAGAGTGGAGCCATCGCCAAGGTCCCGGCCGTACGAGCCGAGATGCACACCGGTGATGATGATTTCCCTGTAGCCCGCGGCCACGACGTGCTCGAGTCGACGTGTGATCTCAATCAGAGGCAGGGACCGACTCGATCCACGTGTCGTCGGAATGATGCAGTAGCTGCAGTGCTCTTCACAGCCCGTCTGCACGCGCAGGGTAAACGCGGTTCGGCCGGCGACTCCTGGTTCAAGCGCGCCACACGGTCCGTCGCCATCGCCGTAACGCGTCGCCGTTGAATGCAAAGAGCCATCCGAGGGCGCGATCGTCGAGAGCAACTGGTCCTTGAACTGATTGGAGACGACGTGAGTCACGTTCGGCAGATCTCGCAGTTCACCTGGACGTCGCGTCGCGTAGCACCCGGTGACCACGATTCGAACATCGGGGTTGCGGCGAGCAATTCGGCGGATGGTCTGCCGTGCGCCTTGATCGGCCGTCGCGGTGACGGAGCAGGTATTGACGACGACGAGATCGGCCTCATCGGGTGATGCGCACACGGCCCCGCGCGCTCGCAATGAGCCCTCGATGCTCAGCGAGTCGGCCTGGTTCACGCGGCAGCCGAACGTGACGACGGAGTACTTCACACCGGTAGCGCTTTCCTTCCAATGTCGCGACGATATTGCATGCCTTCGAAGTGAATGCGCGATGCTGCTGCGTATGCGGTGTCGATCGCGTCTTTATACGTCGTGCTCCGACCGACGACCGTAAGGACGCGACCACCCGCAGTCACGAGACGGCCGTCGCGCTTTGCCGTTCCAGCGTGAAACACGATCGCTCCGGACACGTTACTGGCGGCATCGAGGCCATCTATCGCCTTGCCCGTTTCCGGCGAATCGGGATACCCGCCGGCGGCGAGCACGACACCAACGTGCGGTTCGCGACGAAATCGCGCGGGTCGAGATGGAAGCGCACCAGTCGCGGCCTCGCCGAGCAGCCACCCGAGATCCTCATCGAGCATCGGCAGCACGACCTGTGCCTCAGGATCGCCGAAGCGCACATTGAACTCGATCACCTTCGGTCCGTCCGCGGTGAGCATGAGACCGACATACAAGAAGCCGCGATAGGGATGTCCTTCGTGATCCATGCCGGCCAGGACCGGCGAGACGATCTCATCGCAGACGCGGCGACTCATGTCCTCGGTGATCAACGGACTCGGCGCAAACGCGCCCATGCCTCCGGTGTTCGGCCCGCGGTCATCATCGAAGATGCGTTTGTGATCCTGCGCTGACCCGAGCAGTACGAAGTTGGTGCCATCGGCGAGCACGAAGTACGACGCTTCTTGACCGACGAGAAATTCTTCGAGCACCACTCGGCTGCCCGCATCGCCAAAGCGGCGATCGATCATCATTGCGCCCACGACCGCTTCCGCCGTGGCCGCATCCTCAGCGATGACGACGCCTTTTCCTGCTGCGAGACCATCTGCTTTGAGGACAAGCGGGAACGTGAATTCACCGCGGCGAATGATGGTCAGCGCCTCGTCAGCTGACTCGCACACGCGAAACGCGGCCGTCGGCACGCGATGACGAGCCATGAAGTCCTTCGCGAACGCCTTACTCCACTCGAGAGCGGCGGCGGCTCTGGTCGGACCGACGATGGCGCGCCCCGCGGCGGTGAACGCATCGACCACACCACGACTCAAAGGCAACTCAGGACCAACGACAGTAAGGTCCACGCCTTGACTCTCAGCAATCGCGAGTAACTGCGCGGGTGCACTGACGTCGGCGGGCAAGCACCGGGCGGCGGATGCAATTCCGGGGTTTCCAGGCGCGCAAATGACCGCATCGACGCCCGGTTCACGGGAAAGTTTCCAGGCGAGGGCGTGCTCGCGCGCCCCGCTGCCGATGACGAGGATTTTCATGGATTCAGGCTAACCGGCGGCTTGGCAATGACTTGCACGTTCTGAACGCCCGACGGCCAGCAACAAAAAGCGCAGCGACCCCGAAGTCCGAACAGCAAAGCGAAGCTCTGTGCAGAACTTGCCGCACGACACACGACTATTTCGTTGACGTGCGGCCGTGTTACGCCTAGAATCCGCGCCTGCCTGTGATAGCCTAGCATATTCGCCACTTTTCAAAGGTCGTTACAGGGAGCCACCAACGGGGTGAGGGGGTGTTGTAAGGCGTGGCTGAAGTCAAGATTCAAGAAGGCGAGTCGATCGAAAGCGCTCTTCGCCGCTTCAAGCGCAAGGTTCAGCAGGAAGACATCATCAAGGACATCAAGAAGCATTCTTTCTACTTGAAGCCCGGCGATAAGCGGCGGGCAAAGCAAGCGCTGGCGCGAAAGCGAAACCGAAAGAAGCTCCGACGAGAAACGGAGTAACTGACGGGTGACGCCGGGCCGTATGGCCCGACGGGGCAAGATCGAGGAGCACGAGGTGGCGACCGATGGAGTTCCAAGACAAGACCCTGAGGTGCGTGGATTGCGGCTCTGAGTTCATCTGGACGGCAGGTGAACAGCTGTTCTTTGCCGACAAACAGTTCAAGAACGAACCGAAACGCTGCAAGACATGCAAAGCCAAGCGGGCCAACCGGGCGTCATCCGGCCCCGCGCCGGTCAGGGACCGGGTCGAGACACAGACCCAGTGCTCCGCATGCGGTAAGGACACCACGGTGCCTTTCCGACCGACGCAGGGTCGTCCGGTGTTCTGCAAGGAATGCTTCCAGCAGCGAAAGTTTGCTGGTGCTGGAGGCGTCTGAGCGGTCCTTCCTCGGAACTCTTCAGGTCGCCACGACCGAATGTTTTTCACGGGGGGCCAGACCTCGGTCTGGTTCCTCTACGTGTGTGTGCTAGAATTCCGGCTTTTACGGGCCTGAGCTCATTCGAGGATCTATGCAGATCGAGGAACGATCCGCCGGTGACGTGACTATCTTGGACTTGAAGGGCAAGATGACCCTCGGCGAGGGTGATGAAGTCCTGAAGGACAAGATCAACAGCCTGGTGCTGCAGGGCCACAAGAAGCTGGTGCTGAACCTCGCCGACGTCCCGTACATCGACAGCGCTGGCCTGGGAGAAATTGTCCGCACCTTCACGACGGTCAGCCGACAAGGCGGAAGCCTCAAGCTGCTCAGTCTGACGAAGCGCATTACGGATCTCCTGGCCATCACCAAGCTGCTGACGGTGTTCGAGACGCACGACAACGAGGCGGACGCCATTCGCAGCTTCCAGTCGACTAACGTGTAGCGCTGCCGCAGATTCGCGCTGTGATAGCGCGTCCATCGCCGTCGCCCGCCGCACACCCGACCCACGCGGTGAATTCCACGCTCGAGAGTGACCCCGCGCGCGCATCCACCGTCCGGCTGCTGTTCATGTCGTTGCGGCCGGAGCAGTGGACCAAGAATTTGTTTGTCTTTGCGGGCGTATTATTCGGCGGCCATCTGCTCGACGTCCCGGCGATGCTTCGAGCCGTCGCCGCCTTCGCGATCTTCTGCGGCTTGTCCGGCGTCGTCTACCTTTTCAACGACCTGGCCGATCGT
>DATCXH010000217.1:0-13978 GCA_036565925.1 Vicinamibacterales bacterium | reverse complement strand
GTCGCGCAGCCGGAACGTGCCCTGGATTTCGCGGTTGCCAAACGTCGGCAGCCCGCCGAATCCGGCCCCTGAGATGCTGCTCACTTCGAGCTTCAGCGCGAGCGACACCTCGTCGTCATGGTGCGTGCGCGGCGTGATGTCGATGTTGACGCCGATGTTCTCGTAGTTGAACGACGTAATCGGTTGCTGACTGATGCCACCGGTCGCAATTGGCGAGAAGGTCGTGACCGGAACAGGCACGCGTTCGCCGAATCGCGCCTGCGCCGGCATGCCTTCCGACGTCCGCAACTGCGGATTGGCCAGAATGCGTGTGTTCGTGTCCTGCTTCAATAGCCGGTAGTAGAGGGCGGGGACATTGGTGAGGAAGACATCCGATGTTGAGAGGTTGGTCACGTCACGAAGCGTGAGGTTCTGACGATTCACGTCTGCCGTGCCGTTGATGCCCGTCGGCCCTGTCGAAGGGTCCGCAGTTGGTGAAGCGATTTGCAGACCGTATTCCTTCAGCCGCGTGCGATCGATCTCGAGCAGCTCGACGTCGATGACGACCTCAGGACGCGCTTTGTCGATCGCGGCAATCAGCTTGCCGGCGGCAGCGACGCGCGCCGGCGTGTCCTTGATGGCGATCGTGTTGGTGGCCGTGACCGGCGCGAGTCGTCGCGCGTCAATCACGATGCGCAACAGATCGACGGTTTCCTTGAGATCCGCGTTGCTGAGCGGGAAGGTGCGGACGATCTCTTCTTCGTACTCCTGACGCTTGGCCGGCGTGTCGGGGACGACCGTGATGAACCGCGGACCGGTGATGCGGTAGAAACTCCGCGTCGCGGCGGTCAGCGCCTGAAGCGCGGTTTCGAGTGTGGTCTCACGCAGATCGATCGTGACCGGTGAATCGCGAAACTGCGGATCAAACGTGATGTTGATGTTCGCGAATCGGGCCAGCGCCGTGAACACATCGCGCGATGGTGCATCGCGGAAGGTCAGCGATGCTGGCAGACGCACGTCGTTGGGCAGCTCCTGTCCCTGCGGCGTCATGTTGCGCGTCCGCTCGATCAGCGATTCGAGGCCCGTCTTGCCGTCCCGCGCGATCTGCACTTTGTTTCGCTGCTGAGCGCGCACGGACTCGAGCGCATCGCGAATGTCCTGGCTATTGGGATTGAGCTCAGAGGCGAGCTGCAGTTCCACGAGCGCTTCGTCGAGCCTTCCGCCGCCCTCGAGCCGTCGGCCCCGTGAGAAATGATCGGCGGCGGCCCGTACACGGGCGCGGTCCAGTAACTGCCTGGCCTCGCGGTTATCGGGCTGGCTTCGCAGGACTTTCGTGTACTCGACGATGGCGCGGTCGTAATCCTGAAGTTGCTCGGCCTGCCGACCGTTGCGCATGGCGGTTGACGTGGCACAACCAGCGATCAAGCCGGCCAGGACCAGGGGGGTGAGCAGTCGGCGCGCGCGCGCGCTGTTAATTGCGTTGGCCATTCGTTATGACATCCACGCCACGGGGGACGCGAAACGCAAATTCCTTATCGGATATTCCCGTGTTTTCCTTCAGGTTCGTGAACGTCAGGGTGGACTGCCCCCCCTGCCGGTCGAGGGTCGTGAGGGCTCGGATCTGGAAGGTCTTCGGGTCCATGCTGATCACGAGATACTCGAACTCCGGATCGCTTTTGCGAGGAGTCAGCTTCACCGCCACGGTGCCTGGCACCGCAGGTTCCGCGGCTGATGCCGTGAAATCACGCACGATATCTCCGTTACCAGCCAGGAACAGTGCCGGAGTCGTGGCTTCGTTTGCCGGAGGAACCTGGTTCACCGTCACCCGCTGGTCCAGCGGAATGTACGAATAGACCTTCGTACCGTCCGAGACGAACTCTTTCCTCTCGGGTTTGACGTAGGTCCATCGCATCCGGCCGGGTTTCTTTATGGAAACCTTGCCCTCTTCGCGACTCTGGGTCTTCAGGACACCGCCGCGATAGACCTGGACGAAGTCGGCGGAAAAGTCCTTGATCCCCTGATACCGCTGCTCGAGCGCGCGAGCCAGGGCGTCGGGTGTCTGTGTGCTGGTTGCCGCGGTGAGGACGGTTAGACACAGGGCGAGGGTGAAAACCGTGCGCATCAGCCTCAGTCTACCGGACCGCTTGCCCATTCCTCGCGAGGTGGGCAGCGGGCGCGAGGATTCGAAAACGCGCTTCTGGCGTGTAGAGGCCGGCCCCGTAGTAGGTGGCAGGGGAGCCATCACGTTGGAGCCAGACCAGACTGATTCCGCGTTCTGCAATGAGGGCATGCTCTCTTCCATGCAAAACATGGGCAAAGCCGCTGCGTCGAAAGGTGTCCTCGGGCAGCCACGAATCCATGCGAATCGTAAATGGTTCTCCGCCAATGAGGACGCTTTCCCGAAACGGATGAGCCGAAGATCGATAAAGGCTCGGGGCTTCGCCCAAGCTTCCCGCCCACACTTCGTACGCGGCCTCCGACCGTAGCGGCACCCGATTGCGTGTAAGCACAGCCAAAGCGCTCGCGAGGTCCTCGCGATCGATTGTCCGGCCGCCCGGAGGAGGCACCAGCAGTGTGAGTACGTACGGAGTGCCGCGGGGAATGCGCGACACGACGTCGGCGAGACTCGGCGCCGCGGGCTGATCGAGGACGAGTGGAAACTCGTTCGCGTACGCGGAGACCAGATCAGCCGCGGCATCCCTCGTCAAGACGAGGTCGCGCGAAGCGGCGAGGTTGTCTCTGGCCAGAAACGGAAAGTGAAGCAGCACATCATCGAGCCGCACCCATACGAGGTCTCGCCTGTTATTGCGTGACGAGTACAGCAGGACGTTCTCCAGCTGCCAGTCCATCTTCGAGACCAGCAGCGCGCTGCGGGCATTCACGCCCTGCGCGAGGTGGGCGAGCTGCGCGTCGGCGCGGCGATCGGCGTGACGATCGACAGCCGGCCACGTGTCCCATCCGCGCCATGCCGCGTAGACCAGCGCGACACTCGCCACTGCGTATCGGAGTCGCGGACTGCGCCAGCTGCCAACGGCGGCGGCGATGGCGAGCGCCATGAGGAAGTGACCGGGCAGCAGGAAGACATGCGTATCACCGACGTTGTAGGTGAGCGCGAACATCGTCGTAATCGCGTAAGCCAACCACACGAAGACCGCCCACGGTTTCGATAGCGACCACAGGCGAAGCGCGCCGACTGTCGCGAGCGCCAGACCAGCGATTCCAAACTGCTGTCGTGCATCCCACGCCCACATCTGCACTCGAGTCCACAGCTGACCGGACGAAATGCCGAGGACCATTTCTTCGCGCCAGTCGGCCTTGGTCACATCGAGCCAGAAGGCGCCAATGCGATCCGTCCACGCGTTCGGCGCGTCGATGGACGACCACACGAACGTGAGCATCGGCGCATATTGCAGCGCACCCGCCGCGGCGATTGCCAGCGCGAGGAGGATCGTCGATGGCGCAAACAGTTCACGCGGCCGCGGGTGAACCTGGATCAGGAACACTGTGAACGGCACCAGGAACAGGATCATGCCGAGGTGATTGCCGAAGGCGACGGCATAGAGGACGAAGAAAATCGCCAGGCGTAAGTTCGTCGGCTGTCGCGCAAAGGCAGAGAGTGCGAGCAGGCACGCGGCGACCAGAGCAAGATGCAGCGAGTAGACCTCGGCGATGATCGCCTGCGTCCAGAACGTGAACGAGAACGCGAGCAACAAACCGGCTGCGGCGCCGCCCAGCGGCGACTTCGTGAGTCGTCCGCTGAAGTATGTGAGCAATCCGACGGCGATCGCCGCCCAGATCGCTGAAAAGAGATTCAGGCCACGAGCTGGATTGTCGGGGCTGACGGCACGGACAAACGGCGCTGACAACGTGTAATAGAGCGGATACGCACGTCGCGCGCTGTGTTCGGGCCAGAGGACGGCAGCCTGAAATCCTCCGGTATCGCCGAGGTCGACACCCGGTAACAGCGTGCGTGTGTACGCCCAGAACGCGATGGTCGCGACGATGCACGCGGCGGCGAGAAAGAGAATGTGAGGGCCAGCGTGACGCGGCCCATGGCCGGCAGGCGACCCTTGAACGTCTGCCCTGAGCGAGCGCGGCGAGTCGAACGGGTCAGCGTCCGTCACGTTCGCGTTTCCGCGCCACGAATGCGCGCACCCCGTCCACGCTGCGCGCGTTCAGCACGTGAGCGGCCTGCACCCAGCCGCGTCTGGCGGTGCCGATCCCGAAGCGCATCTGCCGCTCGAGCGCTTCGGCGCGATGACAGTCACTATCGATCGTCAGCGTGACCCCCGCATCAACCGCACGCCGCGCAATCGATCCATCCATATCCAGGTGACCTGGTGCGCCGTCCACTTCGAGCGCCGTACCGGTCTCGACCGCCGTCTCGAACAGCCGGTTGTAGTTGAGGTCGTATCCAGGTGAGAGCGCCGGGGATCGATTCGCGGGGTGCGTGATGATGTTGACAAACGGGTTGCGCATCGCGCGCACATATCGGTCGGTGAGTTGCGCGCCATCGTGGCCGTGATCGTCGTGGAGCGAGGCGAGGACGATATCGAAGCTTGCCAGTTGACCATCGTCGAAATCGAGGGAACCGTCGGGCATGATGTCTACTTCGACGCCATGCAGGATCTCGATTCCGTGAATGCGCGAGCGCAGTGCATTGATCTCATCGCGCTGAATCGGGATCTCGAGTGCGAGCAGTTTACGCGACGCGAACGCTCGTTCGGAGTGATCGGTGATCGCGACGTACTCGTAGCCAAGCTGCTTCGCGGCGAGGACCATGTGCTGAATGCTGTCGCGGCCGTCGCTCCAGGTGCTGTGCATGTGCAAGTCGCCGCGAATATCGGATGGCAACACGAGGATCGGCAGTTCTCCTCGCTCGGCCCGATCGATTTCGTCGAGTCCCTCACGCAGCTCTGGAGAAATGAACGGCAGGTTCAGCCGCCGATACACATCTTCCTCGTCTGGCGTCGAGACGAGCGCGCCGTTGGGCCGGCTGAGCAGACCGTCACGGAGCACGAAGCCGAGTCGAGTGGCCCGCTTCTGCAGCATGTCCGTGTGACGACGAGTGCCGGTGTGCCAAACGAGGGCGGCACCAGCATCTTCCGATGCGGTGACGTGCAGCCGTACACGCCCTCGCTCCGTTGCCGCCTCGACACTCGAGGGGAGGCGCGCCAGGACAGCGGTCACAGCCGGCAGTTTGAGAAAGCCGTCGAGTACCTCGTTGTGTGCGGCGGGCTCGGCGATGGCGAGCAGCGACACGTCGCCGATATCAGGCGCCCAACGGCGCAGACTCCCGAGCGGCACGACGTCCTCGGTGGGGAGGCCCGCACGCCGTACCTCACGCATCACCATTGACGCCAACAGATGCGCCCGTCCCAAAGGCAGCCGCGATCCGTTCACGATCTTTCAATTGTGCATGGAAGAGTTCTGCAATGCCACTTTCTCCGGGTAGGATAAATCAGTGAACATCGCTGTGCTTCGGGATACCGGGAATCGCACCGTGCCGCCGAGCGGCCTCGAGGGCTCGTCGCTGAACACGACGGCCCGGCGTATGAACTACGTCGCGTGCATTACGGTCACGCGGCAAGCCGCCGATGACGCCGGCGTCCGCGAGATTTACGTGTCCGTGGACGGCGAGGAGATCGCCGTTCTGAAGAACGGCCAGGCGGTCACCCACGAATTGCCAGCCGGTCCGCATCGCCTGCGCGCGCATAACACGCTGTTCTGGAAAACGCATGATGTGGTGCTGCAGCCTGGCGAGCACGCGCGCTTCAAGGCCGCCAATGTCGCGGGATGGGCGGTCTTTGGTTTTCTGATGGTGCTCGGGGCAGCGCCGCTGAAGCTGATCTTCGAAAGAGAAGTCAACTGACGGAAGAAGATTGGTGGACGGCGCGGGGCTCGAACCCGCGGCCTCCGCATTGCGAACGCGGCGCTCTCCCAACTGAGCTAGCCGCCCACTGATGCACTGGCGCGCGAGTAGTGACCAGTGCCAGCAGCCAGTCTAGCATCCGGATGGGGTCGCTGCAATCTAGGTGTCCTCCTTTTTTGTTGGTTCATCGCGCGCACACGCGCGTCAGCTATACTCGATTTTGCGCGGTGATCCGCGGCCTGTCGACGTCCCACACTGATGCCCAGAATGAAGAAAATCGGGGTCCTCACCGGAGGCGGTGATGCTCCCGGTCTGAATGCGGTCATTCGCGCAGTCGTCAAAGCGGCAAGCAACGCCGGCATTCAAGTCGTCGGCCTCGAAGACAGCTTCGACGGACTCATCTATCCAGAAAAGTCGCGCATCCTGACGCCGCACGATGTGACCGGCATCCTGCGCCTCGGCGGCACGATGCTCGGCACGGTCAATCGCGGCGATCCCTTCGTCGAACCGATCGTCACACCGCAGGGCACCTTCGATTACGGCGATCGCGTCGTCGAGATGTTCGGAAAGATGGAGCTCGACGCGCTGGTCTGTATCGGCGGCGACGGCACGCTGGCCATCTCGTACGAGTTCTACAAGAAGGGCATCCCACTGGTCTGCGTCCCGAAGACGATCGACAACGACATCGTCGGCACGACCAGCTGTTTCGGTTTCGATACCGCAGTCAGCTTCGCCACTGATGCGATCGATCGGCTGCATTCGACTGCTGAAGCGCATCGTCGAATCATGGTGGTCGAGGTGATGGGCCGCTACGCCGGATGGATCGCGCTGCACAGCGGCATGGCGGGCGGCGCGGACGTGATTCTCATTCCCGAGATTCCCTACGACCTCGAACGTGTTGCCGCGTGCATCCGCGACCGCGACAAACTCGGCGCGCGTTTCAGCATCGTCGTCGTCGCCGAAGGCGCGCATCCGAAGGACGGCGCGGTGACGTTGATTGAAGCGGCACACGGCGGCCACGTCGAACGGCTTGGTGGCATCGGCATTCGCTGCGCGGCGCAACTCGAAGAGCTGACCGGCAAGGAAACGCGCTATGTCGTTCTCGGTCACCTGCAGCGTGGTGGATCGCCGACGGCGTTCGATCGCACGCTCGCGACGCGATTTGGTGGTAAAGCCGTGGAACTGCTGATCAAAGGCCAGTTCGGGAAGATGGTGGCAAATCATCCACCCGATCTCGTGCCGATTCCGATTGGCGAAGTAGTGGGGAAGACGAAGACCGTCCCGCTCGATTACGACCTGGTGCTGACGGCTCGTGCGCTGGGCGTCTCATTTGGGGATTAGTGATCTTTGATTGTTGATTCGATTGTTGATGGGAGATTTGTGATTGTTGATTGCTGCGCAGGCTGAAGCCTGCGCGCTACGTCTGTCGCCAAATCAACAATCGCCATTCGTCAATCAACAACCAATCGACAATCGACAATCGTCAATCCTTAATGCCCTAACAACTCCTGATCTTTTTTCTTCTGCAGCTCGTCGATCATCTTCACGTGATCGTCGGTCATCTTCTGCACCTGCTCGAGGCCCTTCCGCTCGTCGTCTTCGGAAATCTTGTGATCCTTGAGCAGCTTCTTGAGACGCTCGTTGGCGTCGCGGCGCACCTGACGCACGGCGTTGCGCCCCTCTTCCGCCTGCTTGTGAACGTGGCGTGAGAGTTCCTTGCGCCGATCCTCGGTCAGGGCGGGGATTGGGATGCGCACTACCTTGCCATCGTTGGACGGATTGAGTCCGAGGTCCGAGGTGCGAATGGCTTTTTCGATGGCGGCCATGACCGACGGATCGAACGGTTGCGCGACGATCAACGCCGGTTCCGGCACCGAGAGCGTGGCGACCTGGTTGATCGGCATCTTCGTGCCGTACGCTTCGACGTGGATGCCGTCGAGCAGGCCGACCGTGGCACGGCCGGTGCGCACGTGCGCCATGTCGCGCCGGACGCGTTCGATACCGGCGTCCATGCGCGTTTTCAGTTCGCCAAACATTCCTTTCAGGTCGTTGAAATCCATATGCGTTCAGTTTGACACGGTCGTTCCGATGGCCTCGCCGAGGACGACCTTCCGTATGTTGCCAGCCTGTCGCAGATTGAAGACGACGATCGGCAGTTTATTGTCCATGCACAGCGAAATCGCTGTCGCGTCCATGACCTTGAGCTGACGCTCGAGTACCTGAAGGTAGGAGATCGTGTCGTATTTCGTCGCCGCCGTGTCGATCATCGGGTCGGCTGTATAAATGCCGTCGACCTTGGTGCCCTTGAGAATGACGTCGGCTTTGATCTCCATCGCGCGAAGCGCGGCGGCGGTATCGGTGGTGAAGTACGGGTTACCGGTGCCGGCCGCGAAGATCACGACGCGACCTTTCTCGAGGTGGCGGATGGCGCGGCGCCTGATGAACGGCTCGGCGACGGCACGCATTTCGATGGCGGTGACGACCCGCGTGTTGATGCCTTGTTGTTCGAGCGCGTCCTGCAGAGCGAGCGCGTTGATCACGGTCGCCAGCATGCCCATGTAATCGGCGGTGGCGCGGTCCATTCCACGGGCACTGGCCGCCAGGCCGCGAAAGATGTTGCCGCCGCCTATCACGATGGCCGTCTCGACGCCGAGACCCTGAATCTCGCCGACGTCGCGCGCGATGCGTGTCGCGACCGCGGGATCGACGCCGAACTGTTGCTCGCCCATGAGGGCTTCGCCCGACAGCTTGAGGAGTGCGCGTTTGTAGATAGGAGTGACAGCGGGCGTGACGGTTTCAGACGACATCGAACGGCGATTATATCTTGCCGGTTGGTGGTTGGTAGTTGGTGGTTAGTGGTTGAGACGCGATGCCGCGAATGAACTCAGACAACCACCAACCACGATCCACCAACCACTCACTTTATTCAGCGCTTTCGCCGACGCGGAATCGCACGAATCGATTGACTTGTACGTTTTCGCCGGTCTTCGCGCTGGCCTGCGCGACCAGTTGACTGATCGTCATCTTGTCGTCACGCACGAACGGTTGATCGAGCAGCACGAATTGCGAGTAGAAGCTGCCGAGCTTGCCCTCGATGATCTTGTCGATGACGTGGGCGGGCTTGTTCTCTTTCTCCATCTGACCGCGGTAGATGGCGCGCTCCTTCTCGACTTCGTCAGCCGGCACGTCCTCGCGACGCACCCATCGCGGCGCGGCCGCGGCGATGTGCATGCCGAGCTCCTTGACGAGATTGTTGAAGTCATCGGTGCGCGCAACGAAGTCGGATTCGCAGTTCACTTCGACGAGCACGCCGATCTTGCCGCCCATATGGATGTAGCTGCCGATCACGCCTTGCGACGTGGTCCGGCCGGCACGCTTGGCGGCCGAGGCGAGGCCACGCTTGCGGAGCAGGGTAATCGCCTCCTCCATATTTCCATTCGCTTCTGTGAGCGCCGCCTTGCACTCCATCATCCCCGCGCCGGTCTTGTCGCGGAGCTGCTTCACCATCGCCGCCGTAATCTCTGCCATGACGTTCATAACTCCGTATCCGTACACAAAAAGCGCCGGCCTGTGAGCCGGCGCATCAACTGGATCAGTTCCGGCCGTTATGCGCCGGCCGTCGTAGTGGTTGGTTCGCGTCGCTGCGGTCGCACGGCGCGCGTCAGTCGCGCGGCGGCGTCGGCGGCAGCGGCCTCTTCGGCCTTGGCCGCATCTTCCTCGGCGATGCGCGATTCGCGCATGCCGCGACCGGCGCTCACCGCATCGGCGATCTTTGACGCGAACAGGCGAATCGCTCGCAGGGCATCGTCGTTGCCTGGCACGACGTAATCGACTTCATCGGGATCGCAGTTGGTGTCGACAATACCGATGACCGGGATCTTCAGCTTGCGGGCTTCGTCCACCGCGATCTTTTCCTTGCGCGTGTCGACGACGAATACCGCGTCGGGCAAGCGCGACATCTGACGAATGCCTTCGAGGTTCTTCAGCAGCTTCCGCTTTTCCTTTTCGTTCCGCGCGATCTCTTTCTTGGACAGCGTGTCGTACCGTCCGTCGGTCACCATCGCCTCGAGATCGCGAAGCCGTCCCAGGCTGCGCTGAATGGTGGTGAAGTTGGTGAGGAGTCCGCCCAGCCAACGCTGGTTGATGAAGTACATCCCGCAACGCTGCGCTTCTTCGGAGATGACGTCCTGCGCCTGACGCTTGGTGCCGACAAAGAGCAGAGTGCGGCCATCGGCGGCCAGGTTGGTGACGAACTCTTCGGCCTCGCGGAACTTCTTGACCGTCTTGTTCAGATTGATGATGTAGATGCCGTTCCGCTCGCCAAAGATGAACTCCTTCATCTTCGGGTTCCACCGCTTCGTCTGGTGGCCGAAATGAACGCCAGCCTCCAGCAGATCCTTCATCGCAATCCCGGACAAACGATTCCTCCCTTTACCGCTTGCTGAACTGGAACCGTTTGCGGGCGCCAGCCAAGCCGTACTTCTTACGTTCTTTGACGCGTGAGTCGGAGGTCAACAGACCATCCTTCTTCAACTGTTTGCGAAGCTCGGCGTTGAATTCGACGAGCGCGCGTGAGATGCCGAGCCGCATCGCTCCAGCCTGCCCATTCACGCCACCGCCATCCACCGTTGCGAGGATGTCGAACTTGTCACCCGTCTCGGTCAGCAGCAGCGGACGACGTACCTGCGTGCGCAGCTGATCGGTCGTGAAGTATTTATCGAACTCACGATGATTGACGGTAATGGCCCCGGTCCCGGGACGAAGGAAGACGCGCGCGGTGGAAGTTTTGCGGCGGCCGGTTGCGTAGTATTCGATGCTTGCCAAGCTAGGCGACCTCGATTTTCTGTGGCTGCTGAGCGGCGTGCGGATGATCCGCGCCCGCGTAGACCTTCAACTTGCGATACATCGCATCGCCCATCTTCGTCTTGGGGAGCATGCCGCGCACGGCTTCCTCTACCAGACGCACGGGCTTCCGCTTCCGCACATCGACCGCACGCTCTTCGCGCAAGCCACCTTCATAGCCGCTGTGCCGGCGGTACACTTTCTGGTCTTCCTTGCGGCCGGTCAGCTTGACCGATCCCGCATTGATGATCACGACGTGGTCGCCCGTGTCGATGAATGGGGTGTAGCTCGCCTTGTGCTTGCCCTGAAGCAGGCGAACGGTCACGGTCGCGACGCGCCCGAGCACTTTGCCGTTGGCGTCGATGACGTGCCACTTTGTATCCGCGCGCTTGGCGCTTGCCACGAACGTACGCATGAATAAGGGATTCCTTCACCGAACCCCACTCACATCGGAGTGGGGACTAAGCCCGATCAGGCCTGCCATACCCCCGAATACGGCGTGCTGTACACAGACAGAGGGAGGCCCTACGACCGTAAACCCCAATAATACTGACAGTTGTCGGAGGTGTCAAGCGACGTGCCACTAGTGGAAGGTCCCTCGTGAATTCCTGTACCGGCCGCTTGGTTACCGCGGCCGGTAAATCGCGGTCGAAAGCTCGTTGCGGAGGGACGTCTCCGGCCTATACGGACCACTAGAGCTTCCCGGCAGCCGAAAGCAGCGCGTTCAAATGGTCTCGCGTTGCCGCCGACCCTGGCTCGAGACGAAGACTTGTGCGATCGTGGCGGATAGCTTCCTCCAGCTTACCCTGCAGACCAAGACCGACGGCCAGGTTGCGATGGGCGTCGGCATTCCGCGGATTGATCTCGATCACACGGCGCAGATGCGCGATCGCCTCCTCGATCTGATTGCGCGGACCGAGCAGCACCGCGAGATTAAAGTGCGCATCGGCGTTATCCGGGTTGAGTTGCACCGCGCGCCGGAACTGCGCGATCGCCGCATCGATCCGGCCCGAGGCCTGCAACAGGTTCGCGTAGTTGAACCTGACGCGATCATCGTTGGGCGCGATCTGAATCGCCCTGTGAAGATGTTCAGAGGCCTCGACGCTATTTCCCTGCGACAGGAGGACGCTCCCGAGATTGCTGTGAGCCTCGGCATCATCTGGCGCGATCTGCAACGCGCGACGGAGCTCCTCGACCGCGGCGGGCGCACGCCCGGCTTGCACATACTTCGTCGCCAGGTAGTTGTGGGCTTGCGCATCGCCAGGGCGAGCTCGCACTTGCGCTTCCGCCGCCGCGATATCGGCGCGAAGGGCGCGCACCACATGATCGGCCTCGAGTCGCGCCACGTCGTCGGCGCGGCGAGGGATCACTTCAAACCACAGCGCGGCCATTTCGTCGGTGGACTTCGCCCCCCACCTGACTCGCGTCGGCGGTTTCACCGGATTGTGCGTGTTTCGATCCGAGTTGTCGTAGGTAAAACGCATCTGCAGCGTCGTGCCTGCAGGCAAGAGCACGGGTGTCGCGAAGCGGTATTGGTCCTGCCAGCGAATATCCCACTCCGGGATCGACAACAGCGTCTGTCGCGATCCATCGGGCAGGACGGCGGTCCCGGTCATCTGCTTCGCCAGGTAGTGGGCGTGCGGATACACGCTCACGACGTCAACATCCGCAGGCAGCACGTAACTGTCTTCGACGACATAGGCCGACTCGCCCGCGGGGATGTCGATCACTTTCGATTCGAGCTTGACGACGACCGGCACGCGCGTCGGCGGTGTGGAAGAGAAGTAGAGGCCGATGCTCGGCCGAACCGTCTCCGGCGCGGAGCCGCCGATCATGTGGAGCTGCACCGCGAGATCGCTCCCTTCATCCAGCGTCCATGCCGTGTCTGCTGATTCCATCGATGGCACACGTCCGGGCGACCAGCCGTAGACGTTCAAGACCTGATCCTCCGGCATCGCGGCAAAGCCTGGACCGGGCTCGGCACGATCGAGCCGGCGGGCAAGTCGCGATGGATCCACGGCGATGTTGGCGTGATGGATCACTTTCGGATTGTCCGCACGGAATTCGATCGCACGCACGTAGCGTGTCGGAGATGAGGGAACAGGGAAGACGAAGTTGCGGAACACGTCGCCGCTGCGTGCGGGAATCGTGAACGATTCGGGCATCGTCACGACGAGGTCGGGCGTGCCGAGCTGCCACCCATCAGCCCACGTCGGCGCTGCAACCTTCTTCGTCGTGTCGCCTTCGGGTGTCCCCTGATCCAGCCACTGCTGAATCAGCGCAATCTGCGCGTCGGTCAGCCGGCGCTCATTCGTGAACTGATGCACCCCCTTCTCAGGCAACCATGGCGGCATCGCGCGCGTCGCTGTGGCTTCAGCGATC
This sequence comes from Vicinamibacterales bacterium, assembly GCA_036565925.1. Taxonomy (GTDB): domain Bacteria; phylum Acidobacteriota; class Vicinamibacteria; order Vicinamibacterales; family UBA2999; genus Gp6-AA40. The sequence goes on along the minus strand of DATCXH010000217.1, from coordinate 903 downwards.
TCTCGCGCGTGCGCCTTGACCGTGGAGTAGTCGAGCAGCGCAAACGGAGCGCCCGCGACGCACAACGGGTCGCTCGCGGAGTCTGTCGTGGCGACCGCTTTCGAAGGCCGACCGCTGATTGGGCGATGACACGAGGCGCACTGCTGGTTGAGGATCGGCGCGATGTGCTCGTTGTAATTGACTGGCTGAGTCGTTGAAGCCGTGCGTGTGGAATCGCTCGGGGCAGTCCCGCGACATGCCCCAAGCGTGAGTGCAAGAGCAATCAGTGTAGGGGCGAGGCATGCCTCGCCCTGACGCCTGCGACTAAAAGTCGACCTGCATGCCAATGTCAATGAACCGCGACTGGAGAATCGTCTGCGGCGCCTGCCATGCCGATCCGTAAGTGGTCGTGTACGTCTGCACGGGATTCGCGTTGAACAAATTGTAGATGGAGACCGTGGGCCGCACCATCGTCCGGCCCGCGCGAATCGTCCGGCTGAACCGGACGTCCGTCTGGTAAATCCGGTCGCCGTAAATCAGACCGGCGGACACGATATCGACCGTCGGTGCCGGACCGGTGAACGGACGGGTCAGTGTTGCCGGGCAGAGCGGCGCGCCGTTCACGGTGCTGTTCACCGGGCACTGTGCCCGAATCTCGGGACCGGAGAGGCTCTGAAAGGTCGCCGAGAAGTTCACGTCCCACGGCAAGCGGTAGGCGAACTGTCCCTTGAACTGAGGATTCCAATTGGGATGCGAGTCACAGAACGCATCGTCGCGAGGATCGGTCGTCCGCGCGCTCGCCGGAGCAGTCAGACTGAGGTCGTCTTTCAGGGCGCAGGTGTTGATGCGCTCTCGACCCCAGCTCAAGCCTCCCGAGATGAGGGTGTTCCGCGGGAGCCTCGCGTTGACGTCAAAGTCAAAGCC
>DATCXH010000278.1:0-3524 GCA_036565925.1 Vicinamibacterales bacterium | reverse complement strand
CCTGCCGTATTCGTACGGCGGGTCGAATGGACTGCTGACACAGGACACGAGTGACGCCACATTATTCCGTCGCATCGGGGCTTCGCGGCTCGCGCGCACCGTATGCGCAGCGCCGACAGGCGCGGCCAACGAGGCGTTGTACGGCAAGATGCCCTCGATCACCTACGAGGACTACCCCGCAGCGCGACTGATCATCCTGTGGGGCGCGAACCCGTCAGCCTCGGGTATTCACCTCGTGCCGTATATTCGCGAGGCGCAGCGCAATGGCGCGACGCTGATCGTGATCGATCCGCGAACCACGGCGCTCGCCAGGCAGGCCGACATTCACCTGGCCATCAAGCCAGGGACCGACCTGCCCGTCGCGCTCTCGATCCATCGCTTCCTGTTCGAAGAAGGCTTCGCCGATCTCGCGTTCCTTGCCGCGCACACACATCACGCGGAAAAGCTGCGCGCCAAAGCACTCGAATGGACGTTCGAACGTGCCGCGGCCGAAGCCGGCGTATCCGCTGCCTCTCTCGAACTGGCGGCGCGGCGGTACGCGGAGACGAGTCCTGCCCTCATCCGATGCGGATGGGGACAGGAGCGGAATCGCAACGGCGGCAATTCGTCGCTGGCGATCCTGGCCCTTCCATCCGTGGCCGGTAAGTTTGGCGTCCGCGGCGGCGGCTATGCGATGAGCAATACCGCGGCGTGGGGCATCGAGCGCACCTGGATCGGCACGCCGGAACCACGCACTCGCCTCGTCAACATGAACCAATTGGGGCGTGCACTCACCGAACTCGAACCACCGGTTCGCGTGTTGTTCGTCTACAACTCGAACGCAGCAGTGACGTCACCGGATCAGCGACGCGTCCTTCGCGGGCTCGAACGTGAGGATCTCTTCACCGTCGTCTACGAACAGGTGATGACCGACACGGCCCGCTACGCGGACGTGATTCTTCCAGCGACAACGTTCCTCGAAGGCTACGACCTGGTACGCGGATACGGCCCGATCAGCCTCCGGTTGGGCAAGCCGGTGATCGAAGCCGTTGGCGAGGCGAGGCCCAACGCGGACGTATTCGGAGAGCTGCTGGACCGGCTCGATCTCGCGGAATCTGCTGATCCTCGCGGGGAGCTCGAGGAGATGCTGCACGTCATCGCGCGGTTACCAGGCTCGTCGGGAGACGAACTCAGTTGCGACGGGGCAGCGGTCCCACTGGCCGGTGGCCGCCCGATTCAGTTTGTTGACGTGTACCCGAGGACAGCCGACCAGAAAGTCGATCTCTTCCCCGGATACCTGGACGCCCAAGCCCCTGCAGGCTTGTATGGCTATCAGCCGGATCCAGCGACGACAGAATTTCCCCTTGCGCTGATTTCACCTGCCAGCGAGCGCACGATTACTTCGACGCTCAGTGAATTACCGCGGCCCGAGGTCCGGCTCCTGATGCATCCGGAGGATGCGGAAGCACGCGGACTGCGCGACGGCGACCAGGTCCGCATCTTCAACGCACTGGGGGAAGTGCGATGCGGCCTGCAGGTTGGCACATGGGTCAGACCAGGGACCGTGGTGCTCCCGAAGGGACTGTGGCGGAAGCACACAGCCAACGGGTTCACCGCGAATGCCCTGGCCCCCGACTCGCTGACCGATCTCGGTGGCGGGGCGTGTTTCAATGACGCCCGCGTCGACGTGCGACGGGTCAGCGAATCGGAAATCTCGCCGGCAAACGGCCAAAGTACTGGCCGCGCGAGCTAAAGGTCAGTCCACGCGACGGGGCATGCCCGGCGGCTGGTGCATGTCCTGCTGCGCGGGAATTGGTACGAGCCGACCACGGCCGCCACGGCTGCTCTGGCCACCCTTGCGGCCCGCAGCACGTGCTTCGTCCGGCGTCCACTCGTGAGCCGTCCCTTTCTCGTGGGCGGCGCGACCGCCCTTGCTGGCGATCTCGCGCTGCTTCTCGCGACTCATCGAAGCAAATCCGCGACGTTCTTTGCGCGCTCCGTCCACAACACCCTCCAATGATGATTCGATTCCCCATAACGCGACTGACTCGAGTCGCGCGCTTTCTAAGCTGTTCGCCTGAAGTTCAAGCTTGATGCCAGAACTGTTATCACCAGCTCATCCACAAAGCGCGGCTGCAAAATCAAGCCGAAACGGGTGACCTCCGACGCTGGTGTCTACCTCGTGTGACGCGGAACCTGACAGACGAGGTTCCCGGTTGTGTAAATCGGTTCTTGTTCCCGCAATTTCCCGTCTCACGAGTGTGGAGGTAACATGCCGTTCATGGACAATTGCGCTGCACCCGTTCCCGATCGTCCGATCGGAAATACCAGTGGCCGAATGGTGCACTGCGTGAAATTCCAGAAAGATCTGCCCGCTCTCGATTCACCCCCGTGGCCCGGTGAACTCGGACAGCGCATTTATGAAAACGTCTCTGCGCAGGCGTGGAAGTTGTGGGAAGAGCGGCAGAAGATGATCCTCAATGAGTACCGTCTGATGCCGTGGCAGAAGGAAGCGCAGGAACTGATCGCGCGGCACATGGAAGATTTCTTTTTCGGGGCCGGCGCCGCGCTCCCACCCGGATACGTTCCACAGCAGGCGAAGTAAGTCACTCACGCGCGAGTGCGATTTCGCGCTCGATCTCGAAGGTGAGCATCGTGTGCGCGTCGCGCAGCGTCTGCTCCACATCGGCGGGGTTCTGTCCTGTGGCAAAAATGAACCCGAGGTAGCTCCGTCCTTCGGGCAGCGGCAGCAGGAGTTGGTCTGTCTTTGCGGTGATGCGGATGTCGTCGACTCCATCGAGAGCGGCAGCTTGTTGCACACCCTGCACCCCGCGATACACACCGCGCCGGGGAATGGGAATCATCATGACCCCCGACGCGTCGCTCGATATCGTCCACGGGTCGATGTCCTCGCCGAGCGAGTGTCGAATCAGCACCTCCTCGAGAGGAACTCGATAATCCTGCGGACCATCGAAGCGTACGGCGCGAGCGCATAGTCCCCCGATCGGTCGCGCCGCGACTTCGAGCACGTACACACCCTTGGTGTTCACACGGCATTCGGCGTGGATCGGCCCGTGGCGGAGTCCCAGTGCACGTGCCGCCGCGGCCACCCGGTCCAGGATGGCCTCCTGAATGACGTCCGACGCGCGCGAGGGCGTGACGTAGATGGTTTCCTCGAAAAACGGGCCAACGAGCGGATCTGGCTTATCGAAAATGACGAATGCTTTGAAGACGCCGTCGGTCATGACGCCTTCGATCGCGAACTCATTGCCCGGGATATAGGACTCCACGAGGGCGCGGCCGTGCACCTCGTCGCGCTCGTTAAGAATGTCGGGTGCCTTCAGGAGACCGGCAAGACGCTCGAATGCCCAGACAAAGTCACTGGCTTGATCAGCCCGCATCACTCCGCGGCTTCCCGCGAGAGCTAACGGCTTGAGGACGACCGGATAGGTCACGCTCGCTGCGAGGGCGGAGGGATCATCGGTCATCGACACCTCCAAGAACGTCGGTGTCAGAAGACCGGCACCCTGGAACGTACGACGGCT
>DATCXH010000285.1:0-2675 GCA_036565925.1 Vicinamibacterales bacterium | reverse complement strand
ACACCACGGCCTGGCGACATCATCAACAACGGCGCCGACGATGACGGCTCGGGCACGGTGACGCTGATGGCGCTGGCCAAGGCGTTTGCACGTGGTCCGCGCATCAAGCGATCACTGCTGCTGGTCTGGCATACGTCGGAGGAAGGCGGCCTGACCGGCTCGCGATTCATGGCCGATCATTCGGTGGTCCCGCTCGACAAAGTGTCGGCGCAGTTGAACATCGACATGGTCGGACGCAATCGCTGCGACGACCCCAAAGAGGCCAACACGGTCTACGTGGTAGGCGCCGATCGCATCAGCACCGAACTGCACAACGTCAACGAGGCTGCGAACGCGGCGCTGCCATCACCGCTGACGCTGAACTACGAGCTGAACGATCCGTCAGATCTCGAATCGATCTACACGCGCAGCGATCACTACAGCTACGCCTCGAAGGGCGTGCCCATCATCTTCTTCACCACCGGCTTGCATCGCGACTACCACTATGTGACCGACGAAGTGGACAAGATCGAATTCCCGAAGATGGCGCGCATCACCGCGCTCGTGTACGGCACCGCGGCGCGACTGGCCAATCTCGATCATCAGCCGCGGCGCGACAATCTCGGGCCGCGAGTTGGGAAAGGGCAGAGCGGCCGCATCGACGACTCGCGAGCTCAGAGCAGACGGCAATAAACGACCAACGCGGAGATCACAGAGAGGTCACTGAGAGTGCTTTTCTCTGTGAACTCGGTGAACTCAGCGAACTCTGTGGTCAGAAAGATCCGTACATCGGACGGCCGTTTGTCAACGCCATCCAGCCCCGGACGATGCGATAGATGAACCAGATCGCGACGATACCGAGTGGTAACCACACCAAGAGCAGCCCCAGGCCCAGCGTCCCAAGCACGAACAGCCCGCACAACGCGACCCACAGCAGACCAAACCAGAACGTCCGAATCTGCCAGCGGAAGTGCGTCTCGAGCCACGTGCCGCGCACGTCGCCGCGTTTCACGTAGTTGATGATCACCGCGATGATCGACGGCCAGCCAAACAGAAACGCGCCGACCACCGTGGCGGTGCCGATGATGCCGATCACCAGGCTGAGCGCGTGGAGCACGTAGATCAGCTGCGTGACGCCGTACTGCGGGTGCGACTGCGGGGGTGCAAGGGACATCGGATCACTCGTGGTCAGGCCGACAAGGGTCGCCGCTACTTCCTCTGTTGATCGAGGAAGTCGAAGATCTCCGACGCGTAGGTGAGATACGCCGCCAGATGTGTGCCGCCGGGAACCGTCGCGTACACGGTGTTTACACCCGCCGCTTTCGCAGCCTCGGCCATCTTCATCGACGCCTCGATCGGATTCGTTGTGTCTTGGTCGCCATGGATGACCATCATCCCCATCTTGCCCTTGATGCGATCGAACGGATAGGACGAATAGTCAATCGGCCCTGAGCTGATGACGAGCGCCGCAAAACGATCGGGGTACTTCGCGCCGAGATAGAGCGCGCCTGACCCCGACGGGTTCTGCCCGTGCAGGAACACGCGACCGGGATCGACGCCGTACTCCTGGCTGACGAGCTCGATGACGTTCATCACGTCCTGCTCGGCTCGTTCGTTTTCCTGCGGCGTCCACCCTTGAGCCGGCGCCGCGGCGTTCGGCCGTGCGATGCGATACGGGCTGCCATAGTAGGGTTGACTCAGCGGACGATAGCCCATCGGTGTCACGACGAGGTAGCCTCGCTTCTGCGCCTGAGCTACGAGACTGTTGGGCTCGCGGTACGGATTGTTCACGCTATTGCCGGCACGCAGCGTCACGAGCAATGGCAATTTCGCGCCCGGCTTCCAACTCGACGGGACGAATAGTCTGTACGGGATGGACTCGCCGGTCCCCGGAAAATCGTAGACCCGGTATTGCTCGCCAACGTGCTGGTAAAGCGGTGCCTGGGGATTGGGTTGCAGCGGAGGCGGCGCGTTCTGCGCATGCGCCGCAGAGGTCAGCGCAAGGATTAATGCGGCGGGCACATGGACACGCATGAGTCGCATCACAATCATGCGCGCATTGTATGCTGCCTGCTCGCCTTCACCACGGCTACCGCGGATCACACCATGGTATAGCGTCCGTCCCTCGTCCGTCTCAGCAGCTTCTCTCCGACGAGGTACTCGAGCACTACCTTGCAGGTCGCCTCTCGCAATCCAAACAGACGTCTCGCTTCGGCAAGAGAAAGTCGTTCGCCGAGTGTCTCCTTGAACGTACCCAGCACGAGCGGGATCAGCTGTGCGCGCTCGGGCTCACCTCCGACACCGCGAGCGAAGCGCCGGCGATCGCCGGGTAGAAGCGCGACCGACGGATGGTGCCATTCGTTCGGATGCATGGACGGAGAAAATGCCACGCGGTTTTGCGCGAAGCTATCGGGGTTTACCCGAATAGAACTCGACCGCGACCGCGTGGCGTCGTGGCCCCCGTCAAATACGCGCGGGGCGCCGAATCATTCGGTAGATGAACAGCAGCACGACGGCGCCCAACGTCGCCATCAAAAACCCAGCCGGTTCGCCAGGTCCATACAGACCGAGGGTCCGGCCCAGGAAACCGCCAATCACGGCGCCGACAATGCCGAGCACCGTTGTGATGATGAAGCCGCCCGGATCCCGGCCAGGCATCAAAAGCTTGGCGACGATCCCGACGACGAGACCAAACA
>DATCXH010001123.1:0-2283 GCA_036565925.1 Vicinamibacterales bacterium | reverse complement strand
CCGATCTGCTTGTCGATCAACTACTTGTAAAATGGCGCGCCGCTTGCCTCGGCCTCTGGCATGACCCGTATATCCGTGCTCCTCCTCATCCTCGTTCTCGTCGCGCCATGGCAGGCGGCGCACGCGCAAGATGTTGAACCGCGCGACGGCGCGATCATCGAGTCGGTCGATCTCTCCGGTCTATCGCGCGACAGCCTGAGCCACGGCCTGCGGCGTGAGCTCGAGACGCTGACCGGTGAGCCGCTCAATCGCGACCGGCTGATGGAGATCGCCGCGCGCATCGAGGGCGAACAACCCGATGTCGTTGCCGCGGTTCGCTATGTGGCGAGGCCGGATGGCCAGGCTCGAGTGATCTTCCTCGTCGCACGCATCAGCGACGACGACAGCCTGGTCGAAAACATCAACACGCGCTACATCGTCGAGAGCGTTGAGATACAGGGGATTCCCGACGCCGACATCAGCCGTTCGCTGCGCGATCGATTGCAGGCACTGGTCGGCAAACGCCTCGATCACGATGAAGCCGACGAGCTGAAACGACTGCTCGAAGCCGAGCGTCCCGGCTACACCGTCGAGCGGCGCATGTCACGTGGCAGCGAGCGAGGCCGCATCCGCGTCGTCTTCGAGTTCAGTGAGAAAGAGGGCACGCGATGGATTCCGTTCTCGCCCTCGCGATCGAAGTTCGTCTACCACTCGGAGCAGGGGTGGAGCGGCGCGCTCGACATCCCGATGGGTGGACGCAACCATCGCGTCACCGCAGGATTCAGCTTCAGCAATAACGACGATCTCGTCGAGGAATACTCAGGCGTCCGCATCGCGTTTGAGAGCCGAAAGCTGGCGACGGATCGGCTCGGCGCACGCATTGAGATTGCGCGCTTCAATGACACCTGGCGCGAGCCGACGCTGTTCGCCCTCGCCGCCGATCCGACGATCCCTGAAGCCTACCGCACACGACTGACCATCGAGCCGTCAGTGACCTTCGCGCCCACACCGTACGTGCGTGTGACCGGCGGCGTCAGCCTGTCGGAGCTCGAATCGCTGACGCACCCGCCCGACTCACAGAACGCGAACTCGGTAGTCACGCGGATCGATTACGACCAGCGCTGGTACGGAAGCCGAGATGTCACGCAGCGCGTCGAGGCCGGCTACGAGCTGCGCACGTCGGCTGAGGCGCTCGAGAGCGACCTGATTTACACGCGTCATCTGGCCTCGCTGCGCTATCGCTATTCGCAGCGGCACAACACGGTCCTCGCCAATGTCGCCTTCGGCGGCATCACCGGCAACGCGCCGCTGTTCGAGCGATTCACGCTCGGCGACTCGACAACGCTGCGCGGGTGGAACAAGTTCGATATCGCGCCGGCCGGGGGCGATCGCGTCTTCGACAGCTCGCTCGAATATCGCTACCGTTTCGTCGGCGCATTCATCGACGCCGGCTCGGTATGGAATCACAACGGAGAGATGAAGTTTCGCCTGTCGTCGGGCTTCGGCCTGCAGGGCGACAACGGGTTTCTGACGCTCGCCTTTCCGCTCAATGCCGATGACCTCAACGTCACGTTCACGATGGGGGTGCGGTTTTGATCCCCGCGCGGCGTTGGTCCTTGGTCCTTGGTTCTTGGCTCTTAGTCCGTCCCTGGTCCTTGGTCCGTCCGTGGTCCTTTGTCCGTCCGTGGTCCTTGGTCCTCGTCGTCACGCTGATCGCGATGACGTCGTCCGTCGACGCCCAGACGCTGACAGTGCGCGCTGTCGGTGATGCGATGCATGTGCGGGCGTCTGGGCTGGGATTCATCTCCGGGGCGGTGCTCGATCGGCTGCAGGACGGGCGATCGGTGCGCGTGGACTTCGACCTTATCGTGCTCGAGAAGCCGAACGGCGCGGTCGTCACCAGAGGGCAACAGAGCTTCAATCTGAGCTTCGATCTGTGGGAGCAGCGCTTTGCCGTCACCCGAACCGGGCCGATGCCTCGATCGATCTCGCATCTGACCGCGCGTGCCGCCGAGGACTGGTGTCTCGACAACGTCACCGTGCCGGTCGCATCGCTCGGCCGCACGGGACGCGATACACCGTTCTGGGTACGGGTTGAATATCGAATTCCCGAGCGCTCCTCGAATGCGCCCAATGAGGATTCGACGTTTACCCTGCACACGCTCATCGACGTGCTGAGCCGTCGGCGCGAGGACGAGAACAAGGCAAAATCAGTCGAGGCCGGACCGTTCCGCCTGACGCCCTGATGCACAGCCTTCGCACGCGTTTGATCGCTGCGTTTGTCATCGCCACCGCTCTGCCGTT
>DATCXH010000783.1:0-3171 GCA_036565925.1 Vicinamibacterales bacterium | reverse complement strand
GCCGACTGGGAAGAGGTCGTACACGGCTTCGCGGAGCCGATTGCCTTGACGCGCCTGCCGCCAGACTCGCGTCGTCATGAGTTCTATCGCGAATTGATGCGAGTGTATGCGGCCTGTGAAGCACACGCGCTCGGAAGAGGTCCCAATCCAGCGCCGCTTCTAAGAGCGCTTCCAGGCTGCGCCGTCTAGCCTAGCGTCCAGGTTTGTAGAGCGGAGGCTTCAGCCGGTCGGACAGTTAGTTGGTTGCGGGGCCGCCGTCGCGGAGGATCGTCAGGCGCTGACCGACTTTAATCGCGTTGCCGCGTAGGCGATTCCACTCCTTCAGGTCCTGCACAGTCGTGTCGTAACGTTTGGCAATCGAGAAGAGTGTGTCGCCGCGGCGAACGCGGTGAATGACCTTCTCAGGCGCGCTCACGACACGCCGTGACGCCGGCCGCGCCGCCGCTTTCGCGGGAACGGCATCCGGGACGGCGGTCGCTGATGCGCTTGCTGGTGCTTCCACGACCGGAGAAGTCGTCTCGGTGTTTGCCGCCAGCAGAAGCGTCGGCGCACGCGGGATGATCAACTGCTGGCCAGTCTTAAGCGTCGCCTTCGGCGACAAGTAGTTGGCTTCGGCGAGATCGGCGCGGCTGACCTTGAGCTTCTTCGAGATGCTCAGAAGCGTCTCGCCCTTCTTCACCGTGTGGCGATTCAGCGGCGCGAGATCGTCGGCCGCCACTTCCTGCATGCGTGCGTGGATCACGTCTGCGGTGCCTTCCGGAACCTTCAGTTCGTAGTCGGTCGCGCGCAGCGGAGTGGTCCAGCGTCGCAGCTCCGGATTGAGTTCCTGAATCGTCTGCACCGGAGTACCCGCCCACTCCGCGACACGACGCAAATCGACGGCGCTCGCCAGCGTCACGGTGTCGTATGCGGGCGACTCGATCGGCACGATGTTCATCCCGTACTGCGACGGGTTGCGAGCGATGATCACGGCCGCGAGGATGAGCGGCACGTAGTCTCGCGTCTCGCGCGGGAGATATCGTTTGCTGGAGCTCAGCTCCCAGAAATCGTCGCTTCCCGAGCGCTTCATCGCACGCTGCACGCGGCCCGGTCCGCCGTTGTACGACGCAAGCGCGAGATGCCAATCGTCGAACATTCCGTACAGCGTTTTGAGGTATTTGGCAGCGGCGCGGGTTGCTTTCTCCGGGTCGGAGCGCTCGTCGATATACCAGTCGTGCTTGAGACCGTTCTCGAGCGCGGTGCCGCGCATGAACTGCCAGATGCCTTTAGCCTTGGCCCTCGAGAGGGCGTTGGGTTTGAATGCGCTCTCGATCAGCGGGACGTACGCGAGATCGAGCGGCAGGCCTTCGGCTCGGAAGACATCCTGAATCATCGGCAGAAAAGGCGCGCCGCGGCCGAGCCCTTCCTCGAGGTAGCCCTTCAAACGTCCGGTGAACAACTGGACGTAGGACAGCACCCGATCGTTGAGCGGAATATCGATGTCGTGGACGATCTGCTTCAGGTCTTCGGCGACCGCCTGCTCGGTTTCCTTGCTTGCCGCAGGTGGCGGCTCGAAGGTGGAGATCGCCAGAAGCTCGTCGATCGACGCTGGCTCCGAGGCCTTTTCCGTAAACCCATCGCCCTGAGCGAGGGCAGTCACTTCATACGCGCTGATCCGTTCGACGAGTCGGTCGTACTGTTCGCGGATTCGCGGCTCGGAGCGGGCGCCGCCGGGCCACTCGAGCAGAACTTCGAGCGAGCGGTCGAACGCGGTCTTCGCTGTCTCGAGATGTCCGGCCTCGAGCTCTTTCCGGCCGGTTTCAAAATGCTGATCTGATTGGGCGATGAGATCTGCGACAGGGTCGGACTTCTGAACTGGCGCAGGCGTCTGCTGGACCCTGGGTGCAGGTTCCGGCTGCGGGGTCGGCAGCGGCTTCTTCGCAGCACACCCGGCCGCGAATATCGCGACGAGGCATACACCCCACGACAGGCCGCGGCGAGCAGTCGGCATGGCGTCAGCGTACTCTAGCATCCGGCTGATCAGCAGGTCAAAAGCCCGCGCGCAATTCCACGCAGGCCCATGAAATTCGAGGAGGTTAACGAGGCCAGCCCGCTTGCTGAAAGACCTTCTGCGATTCGCCGAGGTCTCGGGCGGCAGGCGTGATGATCGTCCGCTCACCGACCAATAGTTTCTTTCCCGATTGCAGCGCTGCCCGAACGTCATCCTCACAAATGAACTCTTCCGGGTTATCGGCTCGACTGGCAGTGCCGCCATCCTGACTTGACGTGATGGGCGGCTCATCGGCGGGAGCCTTATACCCACGTGACGCCAAGAAGCTATCGATTCTGGCGGCAAGAGCCTGGGCGGAGATCGTTTTCGGTACGGGGACGCCTGCGACCTTCGGAAGGGGAGTGCGTGCCAGCAGGGTCGGCGCAGCATTGTCTGAAGCCGATGTGCCTGCTTCTGCACGGGGCGACGAGGGAACCGCCGGCCGAACCTCGTAGGCAAGTCGCTTCAGATTGAGCAGATGACGCGGCGAGATGTTGTCTGACGTGATGTTGCCCCCAGGTCCGCCGCACCCCAGGGTCATCGCCGGGTCCAGACCAGTCGTCAGCCCTATAGATCCATGCGTAGTCGGCGTATTCACACAGATCCTGAAGGCCGGCTTCTTGAGGCCGAACTGCAAGATGACATCTTCATTCTGCGAATGGATGGACATGGTGTGGCCCATCCCGCCATAGCGCAGGATCTGGATGCAACGCTCGCAGCCTTCTCGCCAGTCCTTGACGACGTACCACGACAGGACCGGACACAGCTTCTCTATAGAGAGGGGGTAGTCGCGGCCGACGCCTTTGAGCGGCGCGATCAGCGCGCGCGTTCCGCTTGAGACGCTGATCCCGACTCTCTCTGCTATATATGCGGCCGAACGGCCAACCAGTGCAGGGTTGGGCAATCGCTGCGGACTCACCAAGGCCTTCGCAAGCAACTCCATCTCGCCATCGTTCATGAAATACGCGCCTTCGGCCTGGAAGCGGCGGCGCGCTTCCTCCGAGATCGCATCGTCCACGACGACTGAGTTTGGGGACGAGCAGAGGACGCCGTTGTCGAATGTCTTACCGAGGACGATGTCGCGCGCGGCCTTGGCGAGGTCGGCGGACTGCTCGATGTAGCACGGCGCATTGCCAGGACCG
>DATCXH010000680.1:0-6101 GCA_036565925.1 Vicinamibacterales bacterium | reverse complement strand
AGTTGATGAAGCGCACCGGCCAGTTGTTCAGTTCGTGGGAGCTGGCGCGCGAGTACAAATTCACCGACTACGATGGCCGGCGACCTGACTGGGGGAAGCTCAAGATCGACTTTTCCGGGATGCCACCGGACTTCCTGGCGTACTTTCGCATCGGCGGCAGGCTGACACTCGAGTGGCTGGACAGAGTGACAGCACGAACGAAGAGCTTCGGCAAGCAACTACCAAAGGAAACGAATCGAAAGAAGGCGGGTGCGCGCAGACGTCGTTGATGCGACAGCCGGAGGCCGGGTCTTGTTCTGTAGACCCGCCGGCGTACTATTGGCACCACGATGGTGTCACGCCGTGACCTCCTTCAGAGCGCGCTCGCCGGTGCAGCGGCGTACTTGGGAAGCGCCGCACTTTTAGGCACGCGCCTCGACGCGGCACAACGCGGCGCGGCGCCTGTCGCCGACTTGCTACTCGCCAACGGGAAGTTCGTCGATGGACGCGGCGTCGTGGGATCCGCGGTGACCATCCGCAACGGCCGCATCGTTGCGATCGGCGAGGCACGTGCCCTTGGCTCGGCGGCCCGCACGATCGACCTCGGAGGTCGTACGGTCGTGCCCGGTCTGTTCGATGCGCACGTGCATTACACGCGTGCCGGTGTGAATCCCGGCTACGAAGCGCGACGCATTGAACGAGCGTTCTCGATCGCCGAACTGCAAGATGCAATCGCGAAGCGCGCAGCGTCCGTCCCGCCCGGAGCATTCATCACCTGCATCGGCGGCTGGAACCACACGCAATTGGCCGAAAATCGCCGGCCGACGAAGGCGGAGCTCGATGCCGCAGCGCCGAAGCACGGCGTCTATATTTCAGGCACAGGCGGCGGCACTGGAGCGATCACGAACAGCGTCGGCAGCACGTTCCTGACGACCAGAGGCGTGATGGTGGACGAGGTCACCGGCGTCATCGCGTCGGCACAGGCTGCGGTGGCCGCACTTCAGCAGGGCCAGACGACAGAGGACAAGCTTCGAGGTACCGCCGATCTCAACGGACATGCGAACAGCCTCGGTCTCACCGGCGTGATCAATGCCGGCAATCTGCCCGATCAAGAACTCGCGCTTTCGCTGTGGCGCCAGGACAAACTCACGATACGCATGCGTCCGGTGTTTCCGGCCGATTCACCGCAGGACGTCGAGACGCGCGTCCTCAACAACTTCAGTCAGGCGGGCAGGGCTGTCGGTGATGATCTGTTCCGGCCGGCGGGATTCGGCGAACGCATCGGCGGTAACGACACCATGTCGCCGCAATTCGAGCCCACGGCCCGCATGATCGCCAAGCATGGCTGGTTGTTACAGCAGCACTCGATCACGCCCAAGGAAAACGATTTTCATCTCGACGCGTTCCGCGCGATCGCACGCGAACATCCGATCGACAAGCTGCGATGGTCGATCATTCACCTGCAGAACATCGACGAACCGCGACTGAAAGCGCTCAAGGAACTCGGCTGCGGCGCCAGCGCTCAAACGTGGACGTACTTCGGGAACGGCGGAGGTCCCCCGTTCAGACGAATCGTGGACTCGGGAATTCGCGCTGGCGTCGGCACCGATTCGACCAACGTCTCTGCGCTGGATCCGTGGGTCTCACTCTTCTATATGACTACGGGCCGAAACATCGCGGGTATGTTGACGAACGACGGCCAGCAAGTGTCGCGCGTCGAAGCGTTGCGGCTCTATACCGAAGGCGCCGCATGGTTTTCATTCGACGATCATCAGCTCGGCTCGTTCACCCCAGGGAAGCAAGCCGACCTCGCCGTCCTCAGCCAGGACTATCTCACCGTACCTGAGCAGATGATTCGACGCATCGAATCCGTGATGACGATGGTCGGCGGCAAGGTTGTGTACGCCAACACGCCCTTCTCCGCAGTTGCGTGATGGCGCGAGCTACGTCAGCGCGAATACGCTCTCCGCGTTTGTCTGGAACAGCTTCTTCTTGTCTTCATCGCTGATCGCCACATCGTCAGTCGCGTCCACTTCGTACTGTTCGAACTGATATGGGTAATCCATCGCGTACATCACGCGATCGACGCCGAGCACTGATTGAACGAACGTGATCGCCGGCGCCCACGCCATGCCGCTCGTCGTGATGAAGACGTTCTGCCTCATGTAGTCGCTGATCCGTCTGGCCAGCGAGGCCGCACCGGTGCGAATCGCCGGACGCGCCGTCTTGTTCATGTAGTCGAGTCGATAGAGCCAGAACGGAATCGCCTCACCGAGGTGGCCGACGACAAGGCGCAGGCGAGGAAAGCGATCCAGCGCGCCGCTGCGGATGATGGCGAGCACGTGCAGCCCGGTCTCGGCACCGAAGCCCCAGAGTGCGCCTTCGAGCCCGCGCTCGACGTACGGAGCGATCATCGCCGGAGGAGGTGCCTGCGGGTGAATGTAGATCGGAACGTTCAGCGACTCGGCAGCTTCGAAGATCTCCCAGAACTTTGGATCATCGAGCATCTCGCCACGCGTGTGCGAGTTGACGATTACGCCCTTCATGCCCAGCCGACGGACCGCGCGGTCCATCTCCCTGGTCGCGCCCCTCGGATCGTGCGGCGCAACCGCGGCGAGGCCGGCAAAACGGGTCGGGTACCGGCGGATCGCCTCGGCGAGCTGGTCGTTGGTTTCCGTCGCCAGCGACGAAGCGGTTGCGGCGTCGAAGACCTGCACCCCCGGCGACGTCAACGAGAGGATTTGGATGTCGATTCCCGACGCATCCATGTCGGCAATGCGTCGCTCGCTGATGTCGCCGAGCCGTTCAACGAGCTGACCGCGCGAGCCCAGTCGATTCCACAACGCGACAAAACCGGGATCGTCGATCGACTTCTTCGCCGCCATCGAGCGATAGGTTTCGAGGAGGCTGGGCGGGGCCCAGGCCTCCTCGGTCGCGATTCGTTTGTATGGCACCTGCCGTGGTGTCATTCGTTGCTCCGGGTGAGATGTCCGGCTTCATTGCCGGCGTAGTGTCCGGCTTCACCGCCGGTGTAGTGTCCGCCTTCAGCGCCGTGTAGTGTCCGCCCTCAGGGCCGGTGTAGTGTCCGCCTCAGGGCCGGTGTAGTGTCCGGCTTTAGCCGGACCTGACAAATGAACCTGCATGAACCGCAGGATCTCCCGAATGATCTCCCGCGTCGCCTCGCTGTCCTCGAACAAGTCGAACGCATGCGGGGCGCCGGCGTGGTTGATCATCCTCACGGGAAGATCTTTCTGCAACGCTCCGGCGATGAAGCTATCAAGAGACGTATTCACGCCGAATTGATCGCGCCCGGCCCTGACCACGAGCAACGGCACGTCGTTCCGAACATCATCCATCGTTTTCCCCGTCCCGGGGTTGGCGAACCGATAGTTCTTCTGCATGTCGGCGACGGAGGTCGCGCCATTCAAGTCGAGCATGTAGCCGCAACAGAGCACTGCGCATCTGATCTCGTGCCGGTCCGCCTGCATCAAAAGCCACAAAGCGAGTGGAACGTGACCTGACGAGGCAAAGAGACAGATGCGGCGGCCGTCGATGCCAAGGCCTGGCGCCTCGTCGCGAATGTGCGCGAGGATCGCCTGCGCGTCATCAACCGCCTGCCGATTCGAGTACAGAATGGACACCAGCCCTGACGCTGCGATGAGACGTGCCCACGAGACCGGGTGGCCCATTTCCCTGAAGCTTCGTCCGAACGGGTTGGGCACGCCCGCATCCGAGTACCCGTGAATAAACAGCACCGCTGGAAGTGGTCTGGCAACGGCCGCACCTGGGGGATAGTAGACATCGAATACGAGCGGGCCGGACTCCGTCGCGCGATACGGAACGTCATGCCGCACGGTGACCGCGTTTACACCCGGGATCGAATACACGATCGTCATCTTCGCCAATTCGGTTGGCGCCATCTCTTCCTGTTTCATCGTTCTCTCCTGTCGGACGGATCTCTTCGTACAGCGCTCCGCAGTCGCCGTAGCCGTCGCGAAGGCGGGCGCAAAAACACCAACGCCGTCGGGCAGGCGTCCGCCGACGGCGTGAACTCAGTTATTGACTAGGGTGTTGAACGCGGTGCTCTGTAGGGCGTAGATGGCACTCTAGTCGCCAGGCTGTGGGGGGCGCAAGCGTTTTCTGACATTCGCCCACGACGCGGGTTCCCACGCCGGCCGTCGATCGGCCGGGAGCACCTTCCGGAACGTCAGCGACACTCGCCTGCCCCGCGGCCATTCGCGGCCTTGCCACGAATCGACCGAACGACGTGGGATCGAATGTTTCCACTCATGTCGCGCCACGCCACCGATGACCAGCGCGCTTCTTGGCTCCAGGAAATGCTCCTCGGCGGCACCGTCCTCGTTCGTGAACTCCATCACGCAACTCGAGCCCAGGCTGACGGAGATGATGGTGTCGGCGAAGAGAGGCGCGTCAACGTGCGCCGGAATGCCCTGGCCGGAGACGTAGTCGTTGACGATCAACTGATCGGCAGCGTCTGGCATCAAGCCATCGCGCACGAAACGGGCGGAGAGATCTTCGACCCACGGCGGCAGATCCTCCACTCGATAGAGCCCGCCCTTCGTGTAGTGATAGCTGTATCCGTAGATCTGCGCGCGCCGCTCGCCGAAGTCGCGCCACGCGCCAGCGTCGATCGATGAGAGAAGGGACTCATGCGTGACGACGTCCAGATACTCCGCGACGTAGCGCAGTCCGGGGATCATCGCGTTCGCCGCAGCGTTTCTCTCCACGCGACGTAGTTGCCTTCGGCGTTCTTCGTGCTCGATCCAAAGACCTCGATGGCGTCGCCGGCGTAACGATAGCTCGCCTCGACAAAGGCTTTACCGGTCTCGAGGTGGTAGTGGCAGTAGTCGTCGAGCAGGTATCCGTGACCCAGCGACGCTCCAGCTACTGACAGGCGAAAGATGCGCGGCGCAACCCATGTCATCTGAAACCGCGCATCGACGGACGTGCCGTCAGCGAAGTCGTGCGTGAAGGCAATCTCGAAACCGTCCGGCGTCGCAGAGTTCGTCTGCCGCACGGTGTATGTGGACGACTTCCCACTCGAGTCGAACCACTCGCCGGTTCCCTCGTATATACCCGCAAGGTTCTCGACGACAGTCACGCCCGCATGGTAACTCGCTCACATGAAGGAAGCCCAGCTATGAAGACCTGGCGAATCACTCTGACGTCGGTGCTCGCTCTTCTCATGGTCGCGGCGGTCGTTCGCGCCGCCGACCCATCTGGCCGCTGGACCTCGACATTCACGACTGATGTGGGAGAACAGCAGTACACCTTCGAGTTCACCGTGAAAGGCTCGACGCTCACCGGAACTGCAAAGAGCAACTTGCTCGGCGAATCGAAACTGGACGAAGGCAAGGTCGACGGCGACAAGATCTCGTTCGTCGAGAACGCCAACTTTCAGGGCATGCCGCTCAAGATCACCTACTCCGGCACGATGACGTCTGCGGACGAGATCGCCTTCACGCGCAACGTGGCGGACATCGCCAACGAGAAGCTGGTGGCCAAGCGTGTCAAGTAGGCGCTACTCGAGCGCGGCGATCTCCTGATACAGATACGCCGAGGCAATGATGCCGTTGTGGAAGTTGCCGAGGTCGAGCCGTTCGTCGGGCGCGTGCGCGTTCTCGTCGGGCAAGCCGACGCCAAACAACACGCTCGGAAGACCGAGCTCTTCCTGGAACGTCGAGACCACTGGAATCGATCCGCCCTCTCGGTTGAAGACCGGCGATTTGCCGAAGCCTTGTTCGATGGCCCGGCCAGCGGCACGCACATACTTGTTGTCGAACTCCGTCATCCACGGCTTGCCGCCATGCATCCGCGTGAGCTTGGTTTCGACGGTCTTCGGCGCCACTTTGTGGAGGTAGGCGTCGAAGAGCTCGGCGATCTTGTTTGGATCCTGATCGGGCACGAGACGCATGCTCACCTTCGCCATTGCCGTGGCCGGCAACACCGTCTTCGCACCTTCACCGGTGAATCCTGACAGCAACCCGTTCACCTCGAACGTGGGCCGCGCCCACACACGCTCGAGGGTGGAGTAACCGCTCTCGCCAAACAGCTTCGGGGCGCCGAGCTCCTTGCGGTACTTCGTCTCGTTGAACGGCAGC
>DATCXH010000772.1:0-2583 GCA_036565925.1 Vicinamibacterales bacterium | reverse complement strand
TTCGCTTCGATGCGTACGGTCCGGGGACTGAGAAGCCAGACGTCACCGCCGTTCTGCTGAACCGTGCTGGCACCAAGATGTCGGACGTGCAGATCGCGCCGGGCACGGCCGGCGCCACGCATCAGATCGACATGGGGCTCGCGTCGATTCCCACCGGCGAGTATCTTGTCGAGATCACCGCCAAGAGCGGCAACGGCGAAGCCAAGGAGCTCATACCGTTCAGGCTCGGGTCGTAGCCGCGCCTCAGTCCGCGCGGAGCGCGGTCAGCGGATTGACCGTTGCGGCGCGGCGGGCGGGGATGTACGCGGCGACGACGGCGACGAGGACAAGTAACAGCGCAGCGACGACGAGGTTCACCACATCGGTTGGTGACAGCCCGAAGAGCAGACCATCGAGCACACGAAGTCCCGCAAGAGCGCCGGTGATGCCGATTGCCGCACCCACCATTGCGAGCAGCAGGCTCTGACGAATCGTCATCCAGACCATCTCCAGCGGGTGTGCGCCGATCGCGAGCCGCAGGCCGATTTCAGCCGTCCTGTGCGCCACGACATAACTGAGCAAGCCGTATACGCCGATCGCTGCGAGCGTGAGCGCGACAATCGCGAAGAACGCGCCGAGGCTCGCCACCAGTCGCTCGCTGAGTAGCCGCTCATTGATGACGCCGCTCATCGTTTGGATCGCCAGGATAGGCACATCAGGTCGTATCCGCTGCATCGTCTGACGAGTCGTCTCGATCGAGCTGGCTGGGTTGCTATTGGTGCGCAGGATGAATTCGAACGCGGCGAGCCTGATGTCGTTCGCCTGGAACCACGGCAGATACGCAAGCCGCTCAGAAGGGCGGCGCAAATCCTGATAGCGAATGTCTCGCGCTACTCCGACGATCTCGTGCGGAATCGGCTGCGGTCCGCGGTTGATGATGAACGTGCGGCCGACGGCGGACGCCGGGGCGCCGAAGTAGCGTTGTGCGAATGCCTCGCTGACCACGGCCACTCGGCTGCTGTTTTCACGATCGCGATCGTCAATGGCCCGTCCGCTGATGATCGGCACTTGCAGCGTGCTGAAGTAGTCGGGCCCGACCAGGTTGACCTGGATAATGGTGTCGTCGGGTTCACGAGGTTCGAAGCCGGGCACCGTCAGACGACGGCCATCCACGTTGCCGTTGAACGGTGAGCCAGTCGCGAGCGTGACGTGCTCTATACCAGGAACTGCCCGCAAGTGCTCGAGCATCTCACGCTGCAACACGCGCAGCCGCTCTCGTTCGTAGCCGGTGCCTTGCGGATCCATGCGCACGACGAGCAGTCGCTCACGATCGAAGCCGGTGTTCACCTGAGCGAGGTTGACGATCGTGCGGACACACAGCACCGCACCGGCCACCAGCACGAGCGAGAGCGCAAACTGCGCGACGATGAGCACGCGTCCGAAGGGGAGCCGTGTGGCGGCCGTGCGTCGACCCGAACGGTGAAGCGCCGGCATTACCGCTACCTGAGTGGCGTGCCAGGCCGGCATCAGTCCGAACACCATGGTCGTGGCGAGGACGGCGATGGCGGCGAATCCCAGCACGCGACCGTCTGGAACGAGCGTCAGCGATACCGGGCCAAAGTGCGGCGGCAGCGTCGCGACGAGCGCGTTCCCGCCCTTGATGGCCAGCACCAGACCGAGCGTTGCGCCCAGCACCGAAAGTGCGGCGCTTTCAGTGAGCAGCTGGCGAACGATACGCCAGCGCCCGGCGCCAAGCGCGAAACGCATGCCGAGTTCATGCTGTCGTGTGGCGTTGCGGGCGACGAGCAAGCCGGCCAGGTTCACACACGCAATCAGCAGCAGCAAGCCAACGGCGATCATCAGCAGTCGCAACGGCGAACCAAACTGTTGTCGCAGATCGGTGATGCCCGTTGCTGCTGATGTGACAGAGGCGTGCTGGAGGTATCGTGCTCGAAATCGCTCCGACGTCTTAGCAGCGGCGACGAAGCGAACGAGCATCGGATCGACTTGCTGTTGTGCCTGTTCGATCGAGACATGCGGCCGCAGACGGGCAATCAACGGCGTCGTTGACCAGAGGTTCCCATCCCTGAAGCCCGACGTGTCGAGTGGCATCGTGACGTCTGTGCGCGCGCCGACGAGGATGCCGCGGAAGGTGGCTGGCGTGACGCCGATGATCGTGTACGGCTGTTGATCGACGGTGATGGTGACGCCGACGACGTCGACTGACCCGGAGAACTGACGTTGCCATAGCCCATAACTAATTACGGCGACCGGCGGCGCGCCGGCTTCCGGACGATCGTCGGGGCCGAACGTCCTGCCGAGCACGGGTTGAATGCCCAGCAGCGAATGGTAGTTGACCGTCACTCGCTGCCCAGTGAGTGGCTCGACGCGCCCGCGAATGCCGACTTTGTAGACGTCATGTCTGACCAGCATCGTCTCTGCGAAGAGATCGGTGCGCGACGAGACGTCCTCGAACCACGGATAATTTGACGAGCCCGAATGCGCCTCGCCGCGTTCGCCGGACGTGGTCACATGTACGAGTTCCTGCGGATTGCGAACCGGCAGTTCCCGGAGCAGGAGCACATCGAACAATCCGAAGATCGC
>DATCXH010000391.1:0-3851 GCA_036565925.1 Vicinamibacterales bacterium | reverse complement strand
ACCCAGGTGAAGTTCACGCCTGCGCCACCGGGGGCCGCTGCCGGCGAGACGGCGAATCGGGCGTTCCCGTGGCCGATCGTGACGGTGCGGCCGGCGATCATTCCGATCGCCGCGCCGAATGCGACGTCGCTGAAGTAATGCCGTTGTCCCTGGATACGTGAGGCCGCTACATACGACGCGACGGCGTAAGCCGGGATCCCCGCCTTCCACCCGAGATGACGCTGCAGCACCGCAGCCGTTGCGAACGCTGACGCCGTATGCCCCGATGGGAACGACAGCGATGTGCCGTCGGGGCGTGTACGGCCGGCTCCGAACTTGATGATCTGCGTCATCGTTTGCGAGACGAACTGCGCGCGAACGAGATCGGCTCCGAGGACCGCCACCTTCGGGTTACCCGTCGCGCGACCGATTGAGTATGTCGCGAAGGCGGCCGCGAGCTGCGTCGTCGCTGCGCCAATCGTCTGGCCCGCACCGAACGTCCCGCTCATCGACGTGGCGCCTGAGAAGGATTGTGACAAACGTACGTCAGAAGGATGACCCGCTATCGCAGCCAACCCGCCGATCCCAAGGATCATGGCCGAGTCACGCGACGGCAGGCGTTGGAAGTCGGTGAGGGTGTCGCTGAAAATCCGTCCGATGCTTGGAACAAGGTCATCGGCAGGAGGAGCGTTGAACCTTGGAGCCGGCGCGCCTGGCGACGGAGCCGCCGGTGTTGGGGCAAGGATTTGTGCCGAACTATCCGAGGGAATGAGCGTGATCCCGGTCCACAGTGTGATCGTGATCAAGAACGCGTACGCAGGTTGTCTCATAGGACCGTGATCCGACCGCGAGTGACGTCCCGCCTTCGCCGGGGCCAGGGCGAACGGCGTGTTACGAAGGTTTTACCTTTGGACGAGGGACTTGCTGTTTCGGTCGAGGCCGACGGTCTCCCACTGCGTGCCGTTGCGACGGAAGGTAAACGTGACGGGGTTGGACCATGCCGGATAGTCTGGGTGGATCGTGCTGACGCTCACTCGCACGAACGGGGCGTCGCGAAGCGTCTGCGGCATTTCGAAGCGAGGAAAGGTCACTCCGGTCTCCGTTTGACCGACGATTCCACCCACGACACCGCCTACGGCGTCGGGGGTCGATGTCCCCGTGGCATTGTCGAACCGGAACCATTCGACTTGATACGACTGCGGCGGCGTCGCGATGCCCGCGTCCACAGCGGCGTTCTCGAACGTCAGGACGCTGCCGAGCTGCGCGTTGACGAGAGGATTGACTCCGGTCAACCACGCACGCAGGACCTTGTCGCGGCGCTTTATTAACGTGGTCGTAATGTGCTCGGCAGCACCTGGTTCGCTGTATCTCGCCTTCGCCACCACGGCGCGGATCGCTTCGTTGCTGAACTTCGCGACCAGCCGAGCGCCCCAGAACGCATCCTCCGGCGTCATGTTGTCAAAGGCCGGATTCGGATACTCGGGCCGCCATTCGACCGGGTCGAAAAAATCCCCTTCGAACCGGCCGACCGACTTCGCCCCCTCCCAGTAGTCAACGAGGATCCATGGGCGGATATAAAGCCCGAGCGTAGCCAGTGTTTTGAATCCTGGCCCCCACTCGAGGATGTATTCGTTGCCGGCGCGCGGTGCCTGCGCCGTCGTGCTGCCGCTGCCCATGATCGATCCGAAGTCGAACATGTAGTGACGGATCCACTGGCGTCCTTGCTCGCCTTCGAGCATGTCCAGGCTGTTCAGGCCGCGCGAGTCGTCGTGATTCAGCCACGCCGCGAACACACGACTGCCGCGAAGTTCTCGGCGGTGCTCGTGCGGGTGAATGTCGTTGGGGTCGTCGGGTCGCGTGCCGTAGTACTTGAAGTAGCCGAGTGGCTTGCCATCGGCAAAGCGGCTGAGCGTCGCGCGGTATTTGCCGTTGGGCAGCTTCGCGGCCACACGCAGCAGCCGGTCAACGTTCGTGCGTGTGATCGGCACTTTGCGGCCGCGCAGGTCCACGGTGGTCGCGTTGGGCGCGATGACGACCTTGTCCGGGTCTATCTCGACGATGTAGCCCTGCACGACGTTGTAGCCAATCGCGTGATAGAAGGCAGCGCCAATCACTTCGGCGCCGCTGGCCATTTCCGGATTGCTCGGCGGGTCGAACTTCACCTGATAGAGGCGCCCATCCGGGGCGACCACTCGATACCCTGGCGTGATGCCGCTGCTCTTGCCCTCGACGACGGGCCAGTCGTCAATGTTGGGTGTGTCGAGCGTGTTCGGTCCGCGCACGATCTCGTCGATCGACATCGCGCGACGGCCAATCCGATTGGTGAACCAGCTCGAATCGGGGACCTCATCGATCGTGTTGACGTTGACGGCGGGAATCGGCCGATGATCGCCGGGCTTGATGAATGTCTGCTCCGCGAAGTCGTAGGCGTTGCTGCCCTCGATGCGTACCGCTTTGCCGGCATCGACGGCGCGGTCGTTGTCCACCTGCAGTGGATCGTCGGGGAAGTAGACAGGCGTGGCGCTCCGTGTGGTGAGCGTCAATGCGGCACAGACGATGGCGACGATCGCGAAGAACCGGCGCGCGCCACTAGAAGACATTGCCAAACCTCAAGACGAAGTGTGCGCCCGCGGAACTCCCGAATGCGCCTTCGACGCGGAGAAACACACCGTTGCTCGTGCCGAACCTGAATCCGATGCCGAAGTCGCGCTCGAAGTCGCTCAGGTGGAAGTCCTGGTGACGCGGCGCCACCTTGCCGATGTCATAGAAGATCGCGCCGTCGACGGCGGTGAAGATCTCCCAACGATACTCGGCCTGAAACAGCAGGGTGTTGCGATCGCGGAAACGGAAGTGGCGGAATCCTCGGAGATCGTCGGGACCGCCCAGCGTCGGCTGGAAATAGAACGGTACTTCTGCGTCCGCGTCGGGGTCGGTCATCACTGCGCGCGCATGTAGCGCCAGCACGCGGCGATCTTTGACGAGCGGCACGTACTGCTGCAGGTCGATGTCCACGCGGTTGAACGAGAACAGATCGATCTCGGAATCGTCGTAGCGGTGATACGTGATCGCGTACCGGCCGCCGCGGCGAGGATTGCCGAGCGGGAAGCGATTGTTGACCTCCACCGTCCCTGAGTACCTGAAGAAGTCCGGCTGTACGAGCACCCCGGGTGCGTCGGCCGGACTGAATAGGTTCAGGAGACTCTCTTCCTCGCTGATCGCGTCGATGTGGGGGCTGTAGTAATCGACGGCCGCGGTCAGATTGAGCCACGGCATCGGACGGACGGTGCCGTACCCGCCAAGCACCGTATTCCTGAGACCGTAGATGACCTCGTTGTCACGTGAGGAGTCAGGGCCGAGACCGAAGAAGTCCTCTTTGGGAAAGTCGTAGCGTTGCGCGTGTACGCCGAGGCCCACGCGGCCGTCGGCGAGTCGCGGCGCCTGCAGGCGCGCGTCGAGCATCCAGTAATGGGAAAACGACGCGGCGGCGAAGGTGCTGAATTCCAGTTGCCCGTCGAACCAGCGCGGATACCGGTATCCGGGTCCGAACGAGAATCCGCTGCCCGTGGTGATGTTGCCGATCTTTGGATAGAGCCCTTCGGCAGGATTCAGGAGGCGCTCGAAGACGCGGCCGCTCTCGAGGTCCATCAAGGCCCGCTCGAGTCCTGGGTGCCGCGGTGGCGTCAGGTGCTGTGCCTTCTCCTCGCGCTCGCGCTGCAGTATTTCCGCGCGCGTCATCGCCTCCTGCGCGTCGGCGTTCGACACCGCGACGAGGATGGCTGCAACCAGCAGCGTCGGGCGGCAGCGTGTCATGCGGCCGCAGGTTCGGCCGCGGCCGTCAACCGTCGGTTTTCTCGCGCGAGGCTCGCCGCCAG
>DATCXH010000673.1:0-4139 GCA_036565925.1 Vicinamibacterales bacterium | reverse complement strand
GACTTCGGCACCCGTAGGGCCGGTCCTTTCGGACCGGCCGTCGAGCGACGGTCACATCGCGATCGACGACTTCATGAAAGTGGAGCTTCGAGTTGCCAAGGTGCTCGAGGCCGAAGCGGTACCGAAGTCGAAGAAGTTGATCAAATTGAAGGTGGATGCGGGCACCGATCAACGCACGATTCTCGCCGGCATCGCCGAAGCGTATAAGCCGGAAGAACTCGTCGGGCGAACCATCGTCATCGTGGCGAATCTCAAACCTCGGCCGATGATGGGCATGGAATCGCAGGGGATGGTACTGGCCGCGAGCACCGAGACTGGACCACCGTCGCTCGTCGCAGTCGATCCGAGTCTCCCAGCCGGCGCCAGGGTGAGATGACTTCAGGTCAATTCCCAAAGTCCAACAACTCCGTCTTCGGGCATACGCATCGGCGCGCTTCGGCGCGACCTCGCCAGAGCTAGTCACGTGAACTCGACAAGCGGCGGCGGGCAACGTTGAGATGATCGATTCCCATTGTCATTTGGCGGGTGACGAGTTCACCGGCGATTTAGGTGAGGTCGTCGCTCGCGCCAAAGGGGCGGGTCTCTCGGGCGCGCTGGTGATCCTGGGGGCTGAGGACGCCGCCGAACTCACTCGCTCAGCGAACGTTTCCAGTGCGTGGGACCAGGTCCGCTTTTCAGTGGGCGTCCATCCGCATCAGGCCGGGCAGTTTGCCTCGGATCCAACGCAGGCGGCACGGCAGGCACAAGCGGCGATTGACGCTCAGCCTCTGAGCCGTGCGGTCGGAGAGATTGGTCTGGACTACCACTACGACTTCGCACCGCGCGAGGTGCAGCAGCAGGTGTTCCGGGAGCAGATCCGGCTGGCGGGACGGCTGCGTTTGCCGATCGTGATTCACACGCGTGAGGCAGAAGAGGATACGTTCCGCATCCTCGAGGAGGAACGCGCGCCCGACATCGGCGGTGTCTTCCACTGTTTCACTGGCGACCGCGAGATGGCAAAGCGCTGCCTCGATATCGGTTTCTATCTCTCGCTCGCCGGAATTGTCACGTTTCCACGGGCGCTCGAATTGAAGGAAGTGGCGAAGATGGTGCCGCTCGATCGACTGCTCATCGAAACCGACAGTCCGTTTCTCGCCCCGGTTCCACATCGCGGGAAGCGAAACGAGCCTGCCCACGTGGCGCGTGTCGCCGAGGTCATCGCCGATCTGCGCGGAACCACCACCGAGTCGATTGCCGCGACCACACAGCAGAATCATCTGCGCCTGTTCACCCCGTAACTCCAACAGCTTGCACGAATTAGCCCGCGTAACCGCGTTGCAATCTCAACGCGGATGTGCTCTGATGTGACGACTTGAATCCGATCGCGCAGAAGCCCTCATCTGTTGCTCTTGCCCAGCTGTTCGAGCCAATTCGCGAGGATCTTCGCGAGGTGGAGCGTGAGTTCGCACGCCACGTGCAATCGCAGGTGGCGCTCATCCCCCAGATTGGCAACTACATTCAAGACGGCGGTGGCAAGCGCATCAGACCGGCAGTGTTGCTGATGGCGGCGCGCATGGCCGGCTACAGCGGCGAGCGCGCGGTGCTCTACGCGTCAGTGATTGAGTTCATTCACACCGCCACGCTGGTGCACGACGACATCATCGACGAGTCGGAGCTGCGGCGCGGCCGCGAGGCCGTGCACACCCGATGGGGTAATCACATCACGGTTCTGTTCGGCGACTTCCTGTATCTCAAGTCGATGTCGCTGGCGCTGACGCAGGACAACCTCGAGATCATTCGCCACCTGTGCGACGTCACCCTGCGCATCGTCGAGGGCGAGATCTACCAGCTGACGAAGAACGGCTCGGTGGACCTCAGCGAGGAAGAACATTTCGACATCGTCAAGCGCAAAACGGCGGTCCTCTTCGCAGGGTCCGCGAGGATTGGCGCGATGCTGGGCCCGACAACGCGCGAGCAGCAGGAAGCGTTGTGGGATTACGGCCTCAACATCGGCATGGCGTTCCAGATTGTCGATGACCTGCTCGACTTTACCGGCGAAGAAGTTGCGCTCGGTAAGCCAGTCGGTGGCGATCTTCGCGAGGGCAAGATGACGTTGCCGGTCATCCATCTTCGCGACAAGGGTGACGCCCGCGCGAACGGGCTGCTGCGAAAGGTCGTCGAGTCACGCGATGTCACGCTCGAGGAGTGGCGGGAGATTCGCACTCTGCTGACTCAGTCGCGATCGATCGACTATGCGCGCTGGAAGGCGACCGAGTACGTCGAGTTCGCGAAGAAAGCGCTTTACGCATTCCCGCCCTCGGAGGCGAGAGATGCGTTGATGTACTTGCCGGATTACGTCATCTCACGTGATCGGTAGTCATTCAAAATTCAAGATGCAGAATGCAAAGAGCTTGTTTGCATTTTGACTTTTGCATTTTGAATTCATGGATCCGTTTTCCCGCATTACTGAGCTTCGCCGCCTCATTCGTCATCACGAAGAGCTGTACTACGTCGCGAACCAGCCCGAGATCAGCGACTCCGAGTTCGACGACCTGATGCGCGAGCTCCTGCATCTGGAGCAGGAGCATCCCACCCTGGTGACGCCGGACTCGCCGACGCAGCGCGTTAGCGGCCGCGTGAGCGAACGCTTCGAGAGCGTTCGACATGCCGAGCCGATGCTCAGCCTGGACAACGCCTACACCGAGGACGAGCTGAGAGCGTTCGACGAACGCGTGAGGAAAGGCCTCGCTGAATCAGGCGCGATGCCGGCTGCGGTGGACTACGTAGCGGAACTGAAGATCGACGGTCTCAGCATCGCCCTGACCTATGAGGATAGTGCGCTGGTTCGGGCCGCGACGCGCGGCGACGGGACGACCGGCGAGGACGTGACCAGTAATGTTCGGACCATCCGCGCAATCCCGCTGCGTCTTCGCGGCTCCGTGCCGGGGCGCATCGAAGTGCGCGGCGAGGTGTATCTCCCGCGCGCAGCGTTCGAGAGGATGAACAAGGAGCGCGCCGAGGCAGGTGACCTGTTGTTCGCGAACCCGCGCAACGCGGCGGCCGGTGCGCTGAGGAATCTCGATCCCTCGCTTGTGTCGAAACGAGGTCTCGGTGCCTTCACGTATCAACTGGTTCAAGGCGCATCTAAAGATGCGCCTCTACGAGACGGATCCGTAGAGGCAGGGCTTCAGACCCGCCTAGAATCACACGGCGAGACACTCGAGCAACTGAAAGCCTGGGGGCTTCCTGTCGAATCGCATTGGAGGCGCTGTCAGGGCATCGACTCGCTCGTCGCCTTCTGCGCAGAGTGGGCTGAGAGAAGGCGGACACTTGGCTTCGATACCGATGGCGTCGTCATCAAAGTCGACGCGCTCGAGAGCCGGAAACGACTGGGAACGACGAGCAAGTTTCCGCGCTGGGCGGTCGCGTTCAAATTCCCGGCCGAGCAGAAGACGACGCGTCTCAAGGAGATTGCCGTCAATGTAGGCCGGACCGGGGCGGTGACTCCTTTCGCCGTACTCGAGCCGATCTTCGTGGGCGGGACGACGGTCTCGATGGCGACGCTCCACAACGCCGACGACATCGCGCGTAAAGACATCCGTGCCGGCGATTGGGTCATCGTCGAGAAGGCAGGCGATGTCATCCCGCGCGTCGTGGGACCGGTGCTCAGCAAGCGGCCCGACGACTCGAAACCGTGGGTGATGCCCACCACGTGTCCCGAATGTGGCAGCCACCTGCATCGCGAAGAAGAAGAGGCGGTGTGGCGCTGTGAGAACGTCTCGTGTCCGGCGCGATTGCAGCGCGGGCTCGAGCACTTTGCCGGCCGAGGGGCGATGAACATCGAAGGCCTCGGCGAGTCGCTGATCAAGCAATTGATCGAGAGCCGGCTCGTTCGCGACTACGCCGACGTGTATCACCTCAAGGCCGAGCAGATCGCGAACCTGACGAGTACGTCGATCCGCGGCGACGGCAAGAGCATCGAACGGCGCGTTGGGGAGAAGAATGCGGCGAAAGTCATCTCGGAGATCGACCGCAGTAAGAACAACGAGCTGTGGCGGCTGCTGTATGGACTCGGCATCCGCCACATCGGTGAGCGGGGCGCGCAGGTGCTGGCGAGGGCGTTCGGGTCGGTTGATGCCCTCGTCGCAGCCTCTCTCGAC
>DATCXH010000646.1:0-2983 GCA_036565925.1 Vicinamibacterales bacterium | reverse complement strand
CGCCGCAATCGCATCGCGCCGAATGAAAGACATCCCCGGTCAGGCACTTCGAGTGCACGCGGACGAGCACGTCCTTGCCGTCACCGATCTCGCCGCGCACCAGCGCCACGTGCGTTTGTCCATCGAGCTGGCTTTCGTACGCATAGATGTGGAAGGCGCCGTGATCGGTGGGCAGTGCCGCCGTGGCCGCGCGCTTGACCAGCCGCTCGGTTCGCATCCGATACTGAATGAGATCGGCGATGGTGATCATCGGAAGCCCGTGCTTCTTCGCGAACTTCGTCAGCTCCGGCACGCGTGCCATCGTGCCGTCCTCGTTCATGATTTCGCAGATGACGCCGGCCGGTTCGAGCCCGGCGATGCGTGCCAGATCGACCGCCGCCTCCGTCTGACCGGCGCGCACCATCACACCCCCATCGCGCGAGCGGAGCGGCGAAACGTGCCCCGGACGCGTGAGGTCCGCCGGTTTGGTCGCGGGGTCGATTGCCGCGAGCACCGTCGCGGCGCGGTCCGCCGCGGAAATGCCGGTCGTCACGTTCGCCTTGGCATCGATCGGCACGCAGAAGGCGGTGCCGAAGGGTGTGGTGTTGGCGGTCACGGCCAGCGGGATGTCGAGCTCGTCCAGCCGCTGTCCGGTCAGCGAGAGACAGATCTGACCGCGACCGTACTTCGCCATGAAGTTGATCGCTTCCGGCGTGACCTTCGATGCCGCCATGGTGAGGTCGCCTTCGTTCTCGCGGTCCTCATCGTCCACGACGATGACCATGCGTCCTGCGGCGATGGCGGCGACGGCTTCATCGATCGTCGAGAACGGGCCGCCCTTTCTCGCGCCCTTCGCGATTCGGATTCGGGTCTGTTTCTCCGTCATGGCTGTACCTTGTCGAACAGCTCCGCGACTCGAACAACATATTTGCCGAGCATGTCGCACTCGATGTTCACCCGATCGTTCACACTCACAGACGATAGATTCGTGTGGCTCCAGGTAAACGGAATGATCATCACGTCGAACTGGCGTTCCCGCAATGCCGCGACCGTCAGGCTAATGCCGTCGACGGTTACCGAGCCTTTCGGGATCAGCATGGGGGCCAGCGCAGTCGGAAACGAGATCGTCAGCCAGTGCGCATCGCCATCTGGGCGCACGTTCTCGACCGTCCCGACCGAATCGACATGACCCTGCACGAAGTGCCCGCCGAACCGATCGCCCGCACGCAGCGATCGCTCGAGATTCACCGCCTGCTCCGGCTTCATCGACCCGAGCGTGGTCACGCGAGCCGTCTCGGGACCGATGTCGGCCTGCCACTCGTCGCCCTCGACGGAGGTCACCGTGAGACAGACGCCATTCACGGCGACACTCTCGCCAGGCGTCAATTCCCGAGCGAGCGCTGTGCGGATGCGAATGCGGTATCCGGCCGGCACAGGCGCGATGGTGCTGACGTGGCCGACGGTTTCAATGAGGCCGGTGAACATAGCCTTCAATCAACGCATCTGGACCGAGCTGCTCCACTCGCTGCTCCACCAGCGACGCCGGCGAAAAATCTCGCCCCTCGAGCAACGGAACTCCATGCTGCCCCAACCACATTGGAGCGACGTAGAGTTGGACGTAGTCAACGAGCCCGGCGTCCCAGGCTGCCGCGTGGACTGCCGCGCCGCCTTCGAGAATCAGGCTCTGAACCCCCTGGACGGCCAGACTCCGTATTGCATCGCCCAACTCGTTAGACGTTACTACCAGGACCGGGCCCGCTGATAGGGTTGAGAAGATCCGGGCAGTCGGCGGCACGCGAGCGCGACGGTCGAAAATCACGCGGGTCAGCGGCCGTTCGCGATACACCTCACGGGCCGTGAGCAGCGGATCGTCCACGAGGATCGTCTCGGATCCCACGGCAATCGCGTCCACCTGCGCACGCATGTACTGCGCGTGCCGCAGCGCGGGTCCCGACGTCAACGGTGTCCGTTCGCCTTTCCGCGCGATGCGGCCGTCGAGGCTGGTTGCCGCCTTCAGAATCACAAACGGCCGTCCCTCTCGGAGGCTGGTGAGGAACGGCTGATTCAGCCGCACAGCTGCCTCGCGCTCAACACCGACATCGACCTCGATGCCATGCGCACGCAGTTCGGCAAAGCCGCGACCATTGACCTGCGGAAACGGATCGCCCATCGCTGCCACGACGCGCCGAATGCCCGCGGCGATGATGCGTTCCGTACACGGTCCTGTCTTCCCAGTGTGCGAGCACGGCTCGAGCGTGCAGTACAGCGTCGCACCGCGCGCATCGGCGCCGGCCTCGTCCAATGCGTTGATCTCCGCGTGCGGTCCGCCGGCGAATTCGTGCGCGCCCTGCCCGAGCACCACGCCTTCGTCCGAGACAATGCACGCGCCGACAATCGGGTTGGGGGTTGTCCGTCCGAGACCGCGGCGCGCGTGCTCGATCGCCCGCCGCATCCACCGTACGTCGTCGGCTACCACTTCTCTTGGAAGAGCGCGTCGACGTATTCCTGCGGCGAGAACGGAATCAGATCGTCGATGCCCTCTCCGACGCCGACATAGCGAATCGGCAACTTCAGATCGTGAGCGATCGACACCGCGACACCGCCCTTGGCGGTGCCATCGAGCTTGGTCAGCACGATGCCGGTGACGCCGGCAACGCTGGTGAACTCACGGGCCTGCTGCAGGCCGTTCTGACCGACCGTCGCATCGAGGACCAGCAGCACTTCGTGTGGCGCGCCTTCCGTTGCGCGTCCGGCAACGCGGCGTATCTTCTCGAGCTCGTTCATCAGGTTGACGCGTGTGTGCAGACGGCCGGCGGTATCGACGAGGATTGGATCGCGTCCTCGCGCTTTGCCCGACTGAATTGCATCGAATACGACTGCCGCAGGATCCGATCCTTCCTTCGCGCGCACGATGTCCACGCCGGCGCGCTTCGCCCAGATCTCCAACTGCTCGACCGCCGCGGCTCTGAACGTGTCGGCGGCACAGACCAGCGGCTGCTTGCCG
>DATCXH010000733.1:0-2166 GCA_036565925.1 Vicinamibacterales bacterium | reverse complement strand
GGCGACCCGGCGATGTCACTCGAGGAAGCCGCACGGCGCCGCGACTTCACCATCAACGCCATCTCCTGGGACCCACTGACCAACGCGTATGAAGATCCGTTCGATGGTCGCGGCGATCTCGCCCGTCGCATCCTCCGCGTCGTCGATCCGACGACGTTCGGCGACGACAGCTTGCGCGTGCTGCGCGCGATCCAGTTCGCGGCGAGGTTCGACCTGAGGCTCGACGAACAGACGCGAGAATTGTGCAGGTCGATCGCACTTGACGATCTCCCGGCGGAACGAATCTGGGGAGAGATCGAGAAGCTGCTGCTGAAGGCGTCCCGCCCGTCAATCGGATTCAACCTTGCGCTCGACCTCGGCATCATCGATCGCGTCCTGCCCGAGATGCGTCCGCTGGTCGGCTGCGAGCAAGAGCCGGAGTGGCATCCCGAAGGCGACGTGTGGACGCACACGCTGATGGTCATCGACGAAGCACGCGCGGCGAATAGCGACCTCGCGCGTCCTCAGCTCATCACCGTGATGCTGGGCGCCGTCTGTCATGACCTCGGCAAACCGGCGACTACCGCGTTCATCGACGGGCGTATCCGCTCGCTCGATCACGAGCAGGCCGGTGTCGAACCGACCGAATCGCTGCTCGATCGACTCAACGTGCACACGATCGACGGCTTCGACGTGCGTGATCAGGTGATCGGCCTGGTCGCGCAGCATCTCAAGCCGGGCATGTTTCACAAGGCGCCCAACGTCGGCGACGGCGCCTTCCGTCGTCTCGCGCAGAAGGTGAATCTGGAGCTGTTGGCACGACTCGCGCGCGCCGATTGCCGCGGCCGGACGGGATCGTTCGACTGCTCGGCGATGGACTGGTTCATCGAACGCGCCCGCGCACTCGGCGTCGAGCATGAGCCGCCGCCGCCATTGTTGCTCGGTCGTCACTTGCTCGATCTCGGACTGAAGCCAGGGCCTCGCGTTGGCGAAGTACTGAAGCAGGTCTACGAGAAGCAGCTCGATGGAGAAATCCGAAGCGTTGACGAGGGAGTCGAGGCAGCGAAGCAGATTCTGACCGGAGAGCGCAGGCCTTAGCTCTCTAGAACCGGCGACTCGTCGGCGCGATGTAGCTCGCGTAGGCGACCGGATCGACGTTGCCGCCCGAGACGACGGCCACTGAGCCAGGGACACCAGCGCGTAACGCAGCGGCAGTGGCCGCCGCGCCGCTCGGCTCGGCGACGAGATGACCCTCGCGAAACAGCCACCGCACCGCATCGATCATCTCGTCATCGGTGACAGTGACGACCTCGTCAACGAACGCGCGCACGTGAGCGAACGTCAGATCGCCGGGGCGCAGCGTGAGCAGTCCATCTGCGATGCTTGACGCCCGCTCGAGCGTAACCGGATGCTCCGCGGCCAGCGACGCCGACATCCGCGCCGCACCTGCAGGCTCGACGCCGACAACTCGCACACCGCTGCGCATTCCCTTGATCGCCGCGCTCACACCGGAGATCTGTCCTCCGCCGCCCATCGGCACGAAGACGGTCGTCGCGTGCGGACATTGCTCGAGGATCTCGAGTCCGACCGTGCCCGCACCGGCAATGATCCATGGATGGTCGAACGGCGGCACCATGGTGAGGCCGCGCTGCGCGACCAGTTCCTCGGCGCGTGCCTTGCGATCCGCCGATGTCCGTCCAGCAAAGATCACTTCTCCGCCCAGGTGCCTGATACCTTCGACTTTCACCTGTGGCGCGGTCTCCGGCATCACCACGACTGCGGGGATGCCAAACGAGCGTGCCACCATCGCCATCGCCTGGCCGTGATTGCCCGACGAATAGGTAATCACGCCAGCGGCTCTCGCCGCGGGTTGCAGCTGTGCCACGAGGTTGCACGCGCCGCGAAGCTTGAAGGCGCCGCTCGGTTGCAGGTTTTCGCATTTGAGCGCGAGACAAGGCGGGTCTAAAGACCCGCCTTTACGAACCCCACGCCCTGGCAACTCAATTTCCAGTACAGGTGTTCGGCGCGCGATGCCGCGTATCCGGGTCGCTGCGGCGCGAATGTCATCAAGGGTGACGAGCATTACTGAGAGTTCAGTATAGTTGTGCGCCATGCGCTGGCTTTGGTTCGCGCCTCTGTGTGTAATCCTCGCGCTGCCGGCGTGCGCGCCCAGCAATTCAAGCAGCG
>DATCXH010000720.1:0-6110 GCA_036565925.1 Vicinamibacterales bacterium | reverse complement strand
ACGCGTGTCGGTGCGAGGAACTGACGCGCGTCGGTGCAAGCCTGATCCCTGTCGGTGCAAACCTGATCGTGTCGGTGCAAGCGTGATCCTTGTCGGTGCGAGGAACTTGTCGCGTGTCGGTGCGAGGAACTGACGCGCGTCGGTGCACGGCGCCAGTCTCTGAGCGTTCGTATCAGGCAACAATGACGACAACCCTCGCGAAAGCGCACGTTGCGATGCTCGACGGCGATCCGATTGCCGATTGCCGATATCCTTGCAACGCGGCGGATCGCTCGAGTCTGAAAGTCGGGAATACAGGTGGCGCGTTTGCGAAACTAGCACTGCAGCTTCGATTGATAGCCGGTCGTGGCCAGAGCGCCTCGCCATGCTCGGGCGCGGTTCACGATGTCTGCCGTGACTGCGGCCGCGCCATGCCGGACTGCAGCGATCAACGTGGACGAAGGTGCCCAGAGCGTTCCTGTCGTCGAGAGCCGCGGTCTCACATAGATCAAACGGTCGGTGCTTTCCGGAGGTCCCGTCGCGAGCCAGCGACAGTCAGACACGATCAGGTGCGTCGCTGATAGCGGTGCGGCTTGCGCAAATGCGATTGGCAGGCAATCGCTGATCCCGCCGTCGGTCAGCAACAGGTGTTCGTGATCGGACTCGACACGGATCGGCGGGAATAGGCCAGGTATCGACGCGCTTGCACGGACGACGTCGCTGACGCGAACACCGTGATTGCATTCGGTCGAGAAGCAGCGCGGTCGGCCGCTCTTCAGATCGTGGCACACGACGCCAATGCTTTGAACCCCGTGATGCAGCCGATCGAACGTCGCGCTTTCGAGCTGCGCGAGACGCACCGGAATGACTCCGCTCGCTCTCCCAAGAATCCGATCGACCCAATGTCCGCAGCGAACGTTCAGACTGTGGGCGAGGAGATGACGGCCGCGAAATGTCTGCGCGTCGCGAATCAGTTCTTCGAGGGTGAGTCCCACTGCGGCGTAGTATGCGGCGACGACTGCGCCCGCGCTCGAGCCGACGATGACATCGATCGGAATGCCGTTGGCGACGAGCTGTTGAAGGACGCCGATATGTCCTGCGCCGCGCAGTCCTCCACCGCTCATCACGACGGCGATGCGCACTGTCGAGTCCGTGCGTTGGACGTGATTAATTCCAGCGAGGGACTGCGGCAACCACGGTGGGCGCGGCGGAACCGATGACATCTGGCAACCCGCTGGATCCCAGTATAGAGCCTTGTCGGTCGGCTCAGGCTCGCACCGACACGCGTCAGTTCCTCGCACCAACAGACGTTAGACGTCTTGCACCGACACGCGACAAGTTCCTCGCACCGACAAGGATCACGCTTGCACCGACACGATCAGGTTTGCACCGACAGGGATGAGGCTTGCACCGACAAGCGTCAGTTCCTCGCACCGACAGAGATCAGGTTTGCACCGACAAGCGTCAGGTTTGCACCGACAAGGATCAGGCTTGCACCGACAATCGTCAGTTCCTCGCACCGACAAGCCTCAGGCTTGCACCTGGCGTCAGACGCGCTACTCGTATCTCAGCGCATCGATCGGATCGATTCGCGCTTCCTTGAGCGCAGGATAGACGCCGAACAAGATACCCACCGTCACCGAGACGCCGAAGGCCATGACTACCGAAGTGGTGGTCACAATCGTGGTCCACGCCGCCGTCCACGCAATGGTCCTGGCCAGGAGGAATCCAAACGCAATACCAAGCAATCCACCACCTGCCGAGATCAACACCGCCTCGCTCACAAACTGTCGCGCGATATCGAGCCGGCGCGCGCCCACCGATCGACGCACGCCGATTTCGCGAGTGCGTTCCAGCACCGTCGCCAGCACGATGTTCATGATGCCAATGCCGCCGACGAGGAGCGAGATCGCGGCGATCGCAACCATCACGTAGGTGAAGATCGCTTGCGTCCGCTGCTGCTGCGCGAGGAGGTCAGCGGGGATCGTGACCGTGAAGTCCGCCGTCCCGCGATGCGTCGAGTCGAGCACTGCCGTCACTACCTTGGCCACCTCGATACTGTCCTGGCCGGACGCGACTTGCAGGTCTACGCCGGCGAGCTCGTCCTTCAACCCCGAACCCGGATCCTGAAACCGATACTCGAAGGTGTTGATCGGAATGTAGATGATGTTGTTCACGTCAGCCGTCGCGTTTTGCTCGCGGCGCGGATTCTGTGCGAGCTGCGCCTCGAGCACGCCAACCACCTCGAGCCACGTGCCATCGACTTTGATGAACTTGCCAAGTGCCCGTTCGTAGCCAAGCAAATTCACTTTCGCGGTTTCGCCAAGCACTGCGACGGCGGCGCTCGTCTGGTTGGCCCAGTCGTCGAAGAACGATCCCTCAGCGAGCCGAAGGCTGTGAATGCGGCCGTACGATGCCTCGACCCCATAGATCTCCGGCATATCCGGCGACGGCTTGGGAAGCATCGTCGCTGGACGCATCGTCTTGCGCACTGACATGACCTCGATCGCGTCGATGTTGGTCCGCAGAATCCGCGCGTCGCGATGCGTGAGGCCAGGCGACGACTGCCGGCGCTGCTGCATCTCTTGAGAACTCGACGCCGGCAGCGAATCGACCAGGATGTTGCGTACGCCCAACAGTTCGATGAACCGCAGTGTCTCCTCACGTGCTCCAGCGCCAATCGCCATCATGCCGATGACCGAGCCAACGCCGAAGACGATGCCGGACGTAGTGAGGAGCGTGCGCGTCTTCTGCGCTCGAAGGTTGGAGAGCGCCTGGATCAGATCGGATAAGAACATCATCTGCCGAGCGCTCCGAGCGGACCGTTCGCCCGCGTGTTCTTCGTGCGGCGGCCAGGCTCTGCCAGCGCGATCGTTGCGCCCTCATCGACTCCCTTGACCACGGCCTGACTCTCGGTGCGGCGGACGATGGTGACGGGATGAGAGACGTAGCCCTCGGGCGCCTGTCGATACACGAACCAGCGCCCCTCGCGCTCGAATACCGCTTGTGAGGGCACCCACAACACATCGGTGAGCGTCTCGACCCTGATCACCACATCAACACTCAATCCTGGTCTCAGTCCGTCATCGTTCTCGTCGAGCGCGATCCGACAGTTGAACGTGCGGTTCCACGCGCTTCCTGCAGATCCGCCGAGAAGGCTGACGTGCCCTTTGAATTCGCGCCCGGGTATCGCCTTGGGACGCACCAGCGCACTCTGTCCGGTGACGAGAAACGCCCGATCGGTTTCAGGAATCTGCGCGCTCACCTCCCAACCGCTCAGATCGGGAATCTGCGCCACCATCTGACCGGGCCGTGCCGAGTCACCCAGTTGAAAGGTCGGAATCTGCATGCCGTAAAAGAGCACGTTCAACCCGTTGGTGTTCTCGGAAAGCTGTACGTAGCCCGATGTCGGTGCGCGCAGCGTCAAGCCCGCAATCGTCTCGCGGTTTCTGTCCACCTTGGCCTGCGCTTCCCTGACGCCGGCACGCTGCACATCTACGCCTGTCTGCTTGGCTGCTTCGCGATGCGCCAGGTCCACCTGCGCCTGCTCGTAGCGATTGCGCGCCTGTTCGAGTGCGATGCCCTTCTTCCGCTGCTCGACTGTTCCGAGGAATGCGTTCCCGAGCTGATCGAGCTCCGACACTTTGAGGTCCGCTTCGCTGGTCGCTACCTCCAGTCGTGCCTTCTCGAGCGCCACCAGTGCCTCGGCCTCTGCCTTGATCTGCTGCTGCCTCGCTTCCTCCAGATCGGCTTCGGCCTCTAACAGGTCGTACTGTTGACCGCTCGGGTCAAAGGTCGCCACGACATCGCCAGCGCTGACCAGGTCGCCGGTGTTGCGAAGGAACGTGATCGGTAATTCCGCCACGCCCGCTCTTGGAACGATCAGCGGTTTTGCACCGCCGCCCTGCAACTCACCGCGCGTGGACACTTCGATGTGGACATCGGTGCGTCGGACCGTCGTTGTCGGCACACTGCCGTTGTCGTCCTGAGAGAGCGTATCAACCGCAACGCGCATACCTCGACCGACGCCGTACCCGCCGGCGATGATGGCGGCAGACACGACCAGCAGTGCAATCGTCTTTGCGATCATTCGCTGCCCCCCGTTGCAGCAGGGGCCCCCGTTGCGGCGGATGCCCCTGCTACGGCGGATTCGTTGACCCCATCAACAGAGGGATCGGCCAGCGCGACGCGGGCATCGGCGCCGACACCCTTGATGGCGATTTCGTCCGAGTTGCGAGCCAGGACCTCAACGCTGACTGGGGTGAAGCCTCCCGCTTGACTCACATAGACCGTCGGTTTGCCGTGTCGAGTGAACAGGGCCTTCGCTGGAATGATCGTCGCCGAAGGAATCCGACTGGCGACGACGTCGAGTGTTCCATTCATGCCGGGTCGAATGCGCGGGTCGGCGCGAGTGCCGAGCGCCGCGTAAGCATGAAAGCTGCGTGCACGGGCATCAACGGACATCTCTGCCAGCGGTGAGATCGACGTGAGCGTTGCAGAAATGGACAGGTCGGTCAGTGCGTCGATCCGGACGATGACTTCGTTACCGGCACGCATTCGGCCGCGATCGGTTTCCTCCACGGTCGCGTCGATGAGCAACGACGAGAGATCCGGAATCGTGGCGAGGTTCATGCCTGCCGGCACCTGATCGCCAACGCGATACGGCTGTTGCGTGCCGGCGACCTGCGCCGAGATGGAGCTGCGATTCGCCGCGTAGATCGCATAACCCGAGATCGGCGCGCGAATCTCCATACGCGCGATGCGCCCTTCGACGATGGCGACCCACGCCTCGGCATCTTCGAGTTGACGACGCAGGGATGCCAGTTTCGATTCGCGTGACGCCGCACGCTGAGCCACTTCGGCTTCGAGCTGCCGCAGCTTCTGCCGGGCAACGCCCAGATCGATGCGACGACGTTCCGCGTCCAATCGCGCGATGAAATCGCTGTCGGCGGTGTCGAGCTGTGCCAGTTCAACGCCGAGGCGCGCGTCATTCAGATCGCGTTGGTCGTGTTCCGCCGCGGCTTTGCCCTCGGCGACGGCCTGGTCGAGGCTGGCGCGGGCGCGCTCCCAAGCCGCGCGACGCTGAATCAGGTCACGTTCCGCTGAACTCGAATCGAAACGCACCAGCGGCTCGCCCGCTTCGACCCGTTCACTGACGGGCGCCATCCACGCAATACGCAAGTCCTGTGCAAGCGGTGCGTAGATCGGAACCGAACGATCCGCTTGTACCTGGCCTCTCGCTCTGATGACAGCCACGAACTCACCCGTGCGCACCGGTGCGAGCGGCAACACCGCGCGTTCAACCGCACGGAATTGAACGGTCCCGACCCACACCGCACTGAGCACTGAGGTCGTGATGACGATAACCGAGATGATTCGGAACCGGCTCAACGCGCGACTCCGAGAGACGCCACACGAGGCGAAGGCGACGCCTTCTCGTCCGCCAAAACGACTGCGGCTGACAGGTCCGGCATCAGACGTGGATCCGATCCCTCGAGTCGGAACACGGCCATGAACGTCTTGAGGCCGCGGCCAAGAGCCGGGGATGCGGCGATCGGACTGGCGGCGACGAAGCTCGCCGGCAGCGTCATGTCAGGGTACGCATCGACGAAGACGCTCGCCGTCAGGTTCGGCCGGAGCAACGCGCCATCAGGCTCGGCCACGCTGACACGCACCAGCATTTCACCGGGATCGAAAATGCTGAGGAGGGTGCTGTTGCGCGTCAGTTGGTCGCCGACTTGAGGCCGAATCATCGCGCCGTTGTTGTAGAAGGCCGTATGCGCCACCATGCCGCCGAGCGGTGCCCGGACCTTCAGCTTCTGCAGGTTCGAGAGCGCTCGTTCGTGTGCGGCGCGTTGTCGGTCGCGCTGTAGTTCGAGAATTCGCAGCGCGGCGCGATCGGCGCGCTCTTCTTCGGGCTGCGTACGGCGAAGACTCTCGACACGCGCGAGCGCCTTCGTCTCACGGATCGTGTTCTGTTGCGCCTCTATGGTGCCAAGCACCGGGGCCTTGCTGACGTCGAGCCGCGCCTTGGCCAGGTCCGCCTCGGCCTGTTCGCGTTCGAGCCGGCGCTCTTCGACGCTGGCTGCGTTGTCGGCCTGCCGTTGTTTGACCTGATGGGAGAGATCGTC
>DATCXH010000554.1:0-3538 GCA_036565925.1 Vicinamibacterales bacterium | reverse complement strand
CGACGGCAAGCAATCTCAACCTCGAGATTGTCGATTTGCGGACTCGAGTGTCACAGCCACCGCCAGAGCCGTATTCTTTTGGGGGCTTGGTGGGGCCGTACAGCGAATCAGACAATACGCAGATCACGGCGTTCTTCAGTTCTCCGGCCGAGAGAAGTGGCCACGGCATCATCCTGTTTGTCCGGCCCGCATGCGGCGAAACGATCGCTCTCTGGAACACCACAAAACGCTGACTGCGCTCTCCAGCGCGCAGCGCCGCGATCAGCAGCGTGGCCAGTTGGCGAACCCGGGTGTTTTGTAAATCAGGCGCAAGGCGTGGCGGATGTCGTGTGGCAGTGACATGCCGCTGAGACGCAACAACATTCAGCAGCGTTGATGCCATAATGCGCCCCTATGAAACTGTCTTCGATTAGCTGGATCGCCGCCGTCCTCTTACTCGCTCCGGCGTTGTGCTTCCCGCAGGGCCAGCCCGCGCAGGCACCGGCGCGTGACACCAGCCCGCAAGTCCTCGACGTGCAGGGCGGCAAGATCCGCGTCGTTACAGTGGCGACGGGACTCTTCCATCCATGGGGGATCGCGTTCGCTGATGCGAACACGATCCTGGTGACCGAGCGCAATGGCGCGCTGCGGATCATCCACAACGGCGTGCTGTCCCCGCAACCGGTGTGGACGTCTCCAACCAGGCCAAGCGCCAATGCGCCGAATGGCGGCGGAAACAACAACGACTCGTTGCACTTCGTCGCCGTTCATCCCGACTTCGCACAGAACCATCTCGTCTACGTCTCGTATCCGAAGACCGGCGAGAAAGGAACAACGCTGGCCATCGCGCGTGGCTTTCTGAAAGGCGACGTGCTCGGAGACATACAGGAGATCTTCGTCGCCGACGCGTGGGAGAAAGGCGGCAACCTCGCCGGCCGCGTCTTCTTCGGCAAGGACAAGAACCTCTACGTGACGATCGGCGATCGCGATCGCATCTGCTGTAACGCCGAACAGAAGCGCGCGGACGGCTCGGATGACAACAGCCTGCGCATGAAGTCGCAGGCGCTCGACAACCACGTCGGCAAAACGCTGCGCCTACGCGACGACGGCACCGTGCCGAAGGACAACCCGTTTGTCGGCAAGCCTGGTGCGAAGCCGGAGATTTACACCTACGGTCATCGCAACGGCTACGGCCTGGCGGTCAATCCCGAGACGGGTGATCTCTGGCAGGCCGAGATCGGTCCGATGGGTGGTGACGAGGTCAACATCCTGCAGCCCGGTCACAACTACGGCTGGCCGCTCGTGTCGATGGGTCGCAACTACACCGGTACGCTCGCGTCCGATCAGCCGTTCGCACGTCCGGGCATGGACAACGCGCGCATGTTCTGGGTGCCGTCGATCAGCCCATCGAGCATCATGTTCTACACCGGCGACAAGTTCCCGCGATGGAAGAACAACCTGTTCGTCGGCGCGCTGACCACAGCGCAACTGATTCGCGTCGCATTCGGGCAACCGAATCAGGCCGAGCGCCGCGAGGGTCTTCTCATCCCATTGCGCGTGCGCATCCGCGACGTGCAGCAGAGTCCCGACGGCTACATCTACGTTGCGACCGAAGGATCGAGCGGCGGGAACGCGTCCGACGGGATGGTGCTGAAGATCGAGCCTGTCGAGTAACTCCCAACTACCAATTCCCAACGCCCAACGCATGGGCGTTGGGAGGGCCCGTCCTGTGAGGACCAGGCCTCACGATTTACACCACGGTTGACACATTACACCATTCCACCCGATGATCGTCCCGTGGCACTGAACATCAAGAATGCCGAGGTCGAGCGGCTGGCGACGGAAGTCGCCGACCTCGCCGGCGAATCCAAGACC
This sequence comes from Vicinamibacterales bacterium, assembly GCA_036565925.1. Lineage (GTDB taxonomy): Bacteria > Acidobacteriota > Vicinamibacteria > Vicinamibacterales > UBA2999 > Gp6-AA40. The sequence goes on along the minus strand of DATCXH010000554.1, from coordinate 1,684 downwards.
GAAGCGATTCGCCGCGCGCTGCAGGAGCGCAAGAGCCGTCTGGCTCTGCGATTCGTGCGCAAGGATCGCCGCACCGAGATCCTGCGGTGTCTCGAGCGCGACATCTGGCCCAACGTGCCTCGCCGGCTGCTCGGCCGGCGCCTCAGCCGCAAGGAGGAAGATCGCATCCTCGGCTACGGACCGCGAGGCATATGATCCTCGACAGCTCGGCGATTCTTGCCGTCGTTTTCAAAGAGCCTGGGTTCGACGCGGTGCTCGACAAGATCGTGGCAGCCGAGACCATCGCGATCGGGGCTCCCACTGCCGCCGAAGCGGCGATCGTTCTCGACGCGCGGCTCGGCCCAACGGGCCGTGGAGCTCTTGCCCGCCTGCTCCACGAATGGAGCGTCACCGTGGTGCCATTCGGGGAAGATCACTGGACGCAGGCGGCCGAGGCCTACGCCCGCTTCGGTCGCGGACGTCACAAGGCCGCGTTGAACTTCGGCGATTGCCTGTCCTACGCCGTGGCCCGGCTGGCCGATCAGCCGCTGCTCTGCGTCGGGGACGATTTCGCCAGAACCGATCTCGCGCTGGCGTAGGGCCGGTCCTTTGGGACGACACCGTCATGGCCATGCCGCGAAACAGACCTGGGCTCACAAATGGCAGGGCATTTCCGAAGGAGACGTCCACCAGGTGCAACGACATTTCGCGGTCGAGAGCGTCCTCCGCGTGGTCATGTCTGAACAGCGCGAGACATCGGTGAAAGAGGCGTCTCACTTTCGACCTGACCTTTGCCTTTCGACCTTTGACCTTTGACCTACGTCATTCCGATCGCAGCGCCACCAGCGGATCGACGCGCGCGGCGCGACGAATGGGCACGACGCACGCGATGAACGCGACGATGACAATCGCCAGCATCGTCAGCACCAGCGCACCAGGGTCCGCCAGGCCATCGTCCGTTCCCGTTCCGCTGTTGAACAACCGGTCGTAGGCGAGCACGGCGAGCACGCCAAGCGCGAATCCGGCGCTCAGCTGCACCAGTATTCGTCGCAGAACCAGCCACGCAATCTCACGGCCTCTGGCGCCCAGTGCGACGCGCAGGCCGAGCTCCCGGCTCCACCACGCGACGGTATGGGACGTGACCGCGTAAAGTCCGACGAGGGCGAGCAGCAGCGCCACGACCGCGATGCTCTTGACGAGCACGTCGCTCAGCGTGCCATTCCAGACCGCGTCTTTCATGGCTTGATCGAGGCTCATCACTCGATACAGCGGCAGGTTCGAATCGATGTCGGCGACCGCGCGTCGAAGCAGTGAGACGACCGCGGCGGGATCTCCCGCGGTTCGGACAATGATCGCGGCCGTGCCAGGGTTCGACGCGCGGAACGGCAGGAACACGACGGGATCGGGCTCAGGGCTCGGCATCTGCTGCTGCCGGACGGTGGTGGCTACTCCGACGATCTGCAGCCACGGCGTCTCTGCGGAACCAAGGCGAATGCGCGCACCAATGGGCTCCTGATCGCCGAGAAACATGCGCACGAACCGTTCGTTGACGACCGCGGACTCGTTGCCAGGGCGGCCGTCCACCGCCCTGAATGCGCGGCCACGCACCAACGGCACCCGGAGAATCTCGAAGTACCGTTCGCTCGCGCTGACCACCGAGACCATCGGCGGCTCCTGGCCCAGTGATCGGCCGGATACGGTCAGC
>DATCXH010000693.1:0-3318 GCA_036565925.1 Vicinamibacterales bacterium | reverse complement strand
CGGTCTGGGGCTCAACCTGTATCAGAGCGACGCGATCTACAAGGCGATGATCCGCGACGCGAAGTATCCGGATGACCTGTTCCAAGGCAGTCCGGAGACACTGACCGCGCTCAAAGCCAAGATCGACGCGTCGTTGTCTGGCGTTTCGTCTTTCTGAGCTTCAACTTCCAGCCGCCAACTGCCCATCGTGATCGGGGTGGAAGTTGCGGATTGGGCGTGGTTGGCTGTTGGGCGTTGGCAGTTGGGAGTTAGACAACGGTTCCCGGCTTGATGACGCCGCCCTTCGCCACAACGATGATGCCGCCGCGGATGTAGTATCCGTCGCCATCCGCGTGCTCGATTCCCTTCTCGTTGACCAGCCGTGCACCGTCGCCGATGCGCGCGTTCTTGTCGATGATCACGCGATCCAGCACGACGTCCTTGCCGATCCCGAGCGCCGGCACGCCCTCGGGCGGATCGCCGTATTCGTAGAAGTCCGCACCGAGCAACACCGACCGCGAGATCCGCGTGCGTTCGCGCACTGCTGCGCGAACGCCAACCACCGACGTGTCGATATCGCAACCGGCCAGATAACACCCTTCCGAGATGAGCGAGTCGCGTGCCTGTGCATTCGGGATCAGCGAGCCGGGCAGATGTCGCAGGTGCGTGTAGATCGGCCGATCCTTGTCCCAGAAATGAAAGGGTGAATCGAGCCGGCCGAGCATCACGTTGTTCTCGTAGAACGACTCGATCGTACCGACGTCGGCCCAATAGCCGCGATATTGATACGACTTCACCTTGCACTTGCCGATTGCGCCAGGGATCAGCTCACGTCCGAAATCGTGTCCTGCTTCGCGCTCGAGCATGTTGATGAGGACGCGTCGAGAAAACACGTACACACCCATCGACGCCATGAACGGCCGCTCGTCGGTGTGAGTGGCGAACGTCGCGCCCTCCGGGATGCTGCGGCCGATCTCGCGCAGACGCGGTTCTTTCGGCTTCTCCTCAAAGGCGACGATTGTCCCCTCGCGATCGAAGCGGAAGATACCCATCTGCGTCGCCGTCTCGATGTCTACCGGCTGCGCGGCAATCGTGATGTCGGCTTTCTGCTGACGATGCGCGTCGATCAGCTCTTCGTAGTTCATCCGGTATAGATGGTCGCCGGCGAGAATGAGGTCGTACTTGGCGTCGTGCTGAACGAAATGCCGTGTCGCCTGGCGGACGGCATCAGCCGTGCCCTGATACCAATTGGGATTGTCCGGCGTCTGCTCGGCGGCGAGGATCTCGACGAACCCACCAGAGAAGCGGTCGAGCCGGTAGGTATTCGAAATGTGACGGTTCAGTGACGCCGAATTGAACTGGGTGAGTACGAAGATGCGATGGATGTCGGCGTGCAGGCAGCCGCTGATGGGAATATCGATGAGGCGGTACTTTCCTCCGATCGGCACTGCGGGTTTCGATCGCGTAGCGGTCAGGGGGAAGAGCCGCGAACCCTGTCCGCCGCCGAGGATGATTGCCAGCGTATCGGTCATAGCGTGATGGGGGTTTTAACACAGTCGTGCCGGTGATGTGATCACCGCGTTACATCGACATCAATTCTTCGAGGCGTATACGATACCCTTCATCTCCCTGGAGGCTCGTCATGCTGCTCAAGCCCGACCCCACGTTCTATCCATCGCCGAAGATGGCGATGCAGTCGCCACCCGAAAAGCTTGCCTATGTCGCGCTGATCAATCCGAAGGGGAGCGGCGTGCCTGACGCGATCGGCGTCGTCGACGTCGATCCGGGGTCGAAGAGCTACGGCCGGCAGGTCGGCGAGACCAGTATGCCCAACGCTGGTGACGAGCTGCATCACTTCGGATGGAACGCGTGCAGTTCGTGTCTGTGCCCGTACGCACCGCATCCGCACATGGAGCGGCGCTACCTGATCGTGCCGGGGATCAACTCGTCGCGGATTCACATTCTCGATACCAAGCCCGATCCACGCTCGCCGGCGATCGTGAAGGTCATCGAGCCGGAGGAACTTGCGAACCGCGCCGGGTATGCCTCACCGCATACCGTGCACTGCGGTCCCGACGGTGTGTATGTCAGCGCGCTTGGGGCCCCGGGCGGCGATGGACCGGGCGGTACGTTCATCCTCGACCCGGAGACGTTCGACGTTCGCGGCCGATGGGAATTGGATCGCGGTCCGCAGCAATTGGCCTACGACGTGTGGTGGCATCTGGGCTACGACACGATGGTCACCAGCACCTGGGGCACGCCGAACATGGTGAAGGACGGCGTCAATCCGGACCTGCTGCTCGGTGGCAAGTACGGCAGCAAGCTGCATGTGTGGGATTTGCGACGGCGGCGTCACATCCAGGAAATCGATCTCGGCGCCGAGCAGCAGATGGTGCTCGAGCTGCGGCCCGCACACAATCCGACCAAAGCCTACGGCTTCGTCGGCGTCGTCGTGTCGCTGAAGGATCTGTCTTCGTCGATCTGGGTGTGGTATCGCGAGGGTGGTGACAACGGACAAGGGAAGTTTGCGGTGAAGAAAGTGATCGAAATTCCGGCCGAGCCTGCCGACCCGGCCAATCTGCCGCCGTTGCTTCAGGGATTCAAGGCGGTGGCGCCATTGGTCACCGATATCAACCTCTCGCTCGACGATCGCTTCCTGTATGTCTCGTGCTGGGGGACGGGCGAGTTCATCCAGTACGACGTGACCGATCCCTTCAATCCGCGAAAGACCGGCTCGTTCCGCATTGGTGGCATTGTCAGTCGTGCGTCGCATCCAGCGAAGCCCGGACAGCCACTCAATGGCGGTCCGCAGATGGTTGAAATCAGTCGCGACGGTTCGCGTGTTTACTTCACGAACGCTCTGTACACACCGTGGGATGAGCAGTTTTATCCCGACGGCCTCCGGAGCTGGATGGTGAAGGCTGATGTCAATCCGCAGGGCGGGATGGCACTCGATCCGAAGTTCTGGCTCGAGTCATCGTCGATGCGACTCCATCAAGTGCGGCTCGAGGGTGGCGACGCCTCGTCCGACTCGTACTGCTACGCGTAGCAGGGCGGGTCTCAAGACCCGCCCCTACGAAATCTACACGTAGCGGCGGGTCTTACGATCCGCCTCCACAAGAGAGACTCATGGACTGGAAAGCGATGATCGGGCTCGGCGCGTACCACGGCATCAACCCCGGGATGGGATGGCTGTTTGCCGTGGCGCTGGGGATGCAGGCCGGGCGTGCGTCGGCAATGTGGCGGGCGCTGCCGCCCATCGCTCTCGGCCACACGATCGCGGTCGCGGTTGTCGTGGCGCTGTTTGCGGGAGCCGGTGTCGTGCTGCCGTTCGACGTG
>DATCXH010000482.1:0-2307 GCA_036565925.1 Vicinamibacterales bacterium | reverse complement strand
AGCGGGATGGCCGCGACGACCAGCGCAAGAACACAGATGGTCGCGAATGAGGTCTTCATGGCGATGCCCCTCCTGTCACGGGATTCTACAGGAGCGGCACGGCACTCGCGCGAGCCCAGGGAATATTCATCGCCCCGCGCTGATTAAGCCACACGGATCAGACGGACGTGTCACACGCGGAAGATGACGAACGAGAGCCAGTCGTTCGCGCTGTGCGCGATGATCGAGGCCCAGAGCGATCGTGAATACGTAACAAGCAGGCCCATGATCACAGCAAATATAAAGATCGACGCGGCACGATCGACCCTCATCGTATGCAGGGCGATCCAACCCGGCACATGGATGAAGACAAACAACAGGGATGTGATCAGTGTCGCGGGCCAGCGGCCGATCCGCTCGGTGAACTGTCGCAGCATGAAACCGCGATAGGGGATCTCCTCGATGAAGCCCACCATGATGGACGTCCCGAGCACGCTGTTCCATGTCAGCGACTGCGGCGTGGGATGAGGCACTCCGAATCTGGCGACCATCCCGGCGAGATTCAGCACTGTGACGACCAACGCCACCGCCACGCCGCGCGCGCGGTACGTCGACAGTCTCAGATAGGCAACAGGGTCAACGCGATCGACGAGAGACAGATAGAGAACGACCGGCACCACCCATATCAGGAGGCGAAGGCTGATGTTCAGGAGCGCGTAGGTGAGCGTCGCATCACCGATCGCGATGAGCCGCGGATACACCACGAACGGCCACGCGATCCACGTCAGATGAAACGCCGCCACATACGTCAGGAATGGGTCAACGCGTCGGCTCATGACACGCTGATCGAACGGCGAGGTCGCGGTGCCTGGTGCGACCGCGTCATACGTGCCCGCGCGATGAGGTGGCGCCGAGGAATGCCGTATTGCTGCAATGTCACCGTCATTGCGCCGCGAAACGCCTCGCGTGCGCGCGACAAGCGCGACATGACGGTTCCGAGCGGCAACTGCATCAGGTCGGCAAGTTCGCGGTACGAGAGCTCCTCCACTTCCCGGAGGACGAGCAGCTGGCGAACGCGATCCGGGACATGGCTCATCGCTCGGGCGATCAGCGCAATCTCGTCGCCACGGTGCATCAAGGCTTCGGCGTCTGGGCCAAGCCCCACGCGGCTGTGTTGTTCCTCGTCGAACGGATCTGTGGCGGTATCGATGGGCCGCACACGCCATCCGCGACACGTGTTGCGGACGATACTGAGGAACCAGGCGCGACCGTCGCCGCCACAGAACGTGCCGAAGTAACGCAAGGCCCGGAGCGACGCCTCCTGCAGCACATCCTCTGCATCGTCCTCGTTGCGGATCAGCCAGCGCGCCAGGCGGCGTGCGGCGGCGAGGTGCGGTAGGACCACCTCATCGAAACTTTCCCGGGCCGCTACGGGTGTTGTGCACTGTCTCTTCCCTGCCATGGACCCATTCTTCCCAGCTTCGATGGGGCTGGCCACCGACAGGGCCCGTACGTCACTCGTACAATCCCCGCACAAGTCACCCACGTTAAAATCGAAAGCTTGAAGACACCCGTTACGGGATCCTTTGCTGCACAGTTGAAAGGGCTCCGGGAAGCTGCAGGGTTCACGCAGGAGGAACTGGCGACAATCGCCGGCCTCTCCGTGCACGCGATCAGCTCGCTCGAGCGCGGTCAGCGACGTCGCCCTCATCTCGATACCGTGCGTGCGCTGACCAGCGCACTCGAACTGACCGGCGACGCACGTGACGCGCTGTTCGTGAGCGCGCGGGCCACTTCCAACGACACCGTCGTCGAGGAATTGATCGACACCGTCCTCCCCGTCTGCCCGACCCGCCTCATTGGCCGTGACGAGGAGGTTCAGACGCTCCAGGGATGGCTGGCGCAGGCGTCGATGCGTCTGATTACCTTGACTGGTCCAGGGGGAGCGGGCAAGACGAGGCTGGCGCTCGAAGTCGCGCATGCCGTTGCAGCTGACAGCGCGACGCGGGTGGTGTACGTGCCACTCGCGGCGATTCGGGATCCGTCGTTTGTCGCGCTCGGGATCGCCGAAGCGCTTGGATTGTCTGATGTGACGACGATCGAGTTACCGGCGCGCGCGCGGATGGCGTGCGGCGATCGCCCGACGCTGTTGGTGCTGGACAACTTTGAGCACGTGATCGCGGCCGCCCGACTGGCAGCGGAACTGCTGAAATCGATTCCTTCACTCAGACTGCTCGTCACCAGCCGCGCGCCGCTCCACGTACGAGGGGAACGTGAATTCGCCGTCGGCCCGCTCGCGCTCGATGTGGCGCAACTCGAGGACCTGGA
>DATCXH010000759.1:0-3648 GCA_036565925.1 Vicinamibacterales bacterium | reverse complement strand
AACGTTGATCGCGTGGTGATCGGCACGCTGCTGCGCTCGGGCGATCAGATACGAGCAGTGGCACAACTCGTCGAAGCGCCTGGCGGCACGGTGCTCACATCGCACACCGTGCAGGCACCGCTCGGCGATCTCTTCCGCCTGCAGGACGATATCGCCCATCGCGTGGTGGAAGCGCTGTCGCTGCCTTTGACCGGCGTCGCTCCGCACACCCCCGACACACCGCACAACGCCCGCGCGTATGAGTTGTATTTGCGGGCGAACGAACTGGCGCGTACGTACGACGGGGTCGTTCAAGCGCGAGATCTCTATGAGCAGTGTCTCGATCTCGATCCGGCATTCGCGCCAGCCTGGGCACATCTCGGACGCTGCCATCGTGTGATCGCGAAATTCATTGACGGGTCGTCTGACGAAGGGCGAGCGAAGACCGCCCTCGATCGTGCCCTTGCGCTCAGCCCTCGTCTGTCGGTGGCGCACAAGTACTACGCGCAACTCGAAGCCGATATGGGCCAGTCCACCAATGCCCTGGTGCGTTTGCTCGAGCAAGCCACACAGCACGGCAACGATCCAGAGCTCTTCTCCGGCCTCGTGCACGCCTGTCGCTACTGCGGCCTCTTCGAGCAGGCGGTCGCGGCACACGCAGAAGCCAAGCGTCTCGATCCGAATGCACCGAGCACCATCGAACAGACCGTCCTGATGACCGCCGACGTGGATCGCCTGCTCTCTTTAGGACCGCGCACCTTCGATCCAGGTGGAGGCGATCAGGGAATCAAGGTCATCGGTCTCGGTCTGGCCGGGCGTCGCGATGAAGCACTCACGATCCTCAACAACATGACGCAGATGGCACGCATCCAGACCTTCCAGACGTGGATCACCTATCTGCGCGCGTGGCTCGATCGACGAATCTCCGACATGCTCGCCGCGCAGTCGTCGCTGCGCGAGCTGAAGATCATGAACGACCCCGAAGCGCTCTTCCAGATTGGCACGCTGTTCTGCGACGTGGGCGCGTTCGAGCCGGGATTGGACTACGTGAAGCGCGCGATTGAAAGAGGTTATTACGTGGCGCCGACACTCGAACGGCGCACACAGTTCGACGCCATTCGCGATCGACCGGCATTCCAGTCGATTCTCGCCGCGGCACAAGAAGGCCGGACACGCTCGCTCGCGGCGTTCCGTAACGCCGGAGGCGAGCGCCTCCTCGGACGACGATGAAGACGCTGGCGCAGGAGCAGGATAAGGCCGAAATTCTGCGGCGCCTGAGAACGATTCGGCCGGACAGTCCGCGCCGATGGGGCCGCATGTCGGCGCATCAGGCCGTGTGCCATTTGAACGACTCGTTCCTCGCCGTCACGGGACAGCGTCCCGCGAGCTCCGCGTCCGGCCCGCTGCAACGGACGTTGATCAAATGGATCGCGCTGTATGCTCCGCTTCGATGGCCGCAAGGCGTTCCGACGCGGCCCGAAGTCGATCAGGAAGTCGGCGGGACCAAACCGTCAACCTTCGCGACCGACGTCACCCAGCTCGAGATGCTGGTCCAGCTCGTCACCACGCGCCAAGGCTGCTTCGGACCGGCGCATCCCATCTTCGGCCCGATGTCTGAAGCAGACTGGATGCGCTGGGCCTACCTGCACATGGATCACCATCTGCGCCAGTTCGGGTGCTGATGTAGTTCGGGTGCTGATTAGATGTAGTGTCCGGGCCGCCTTCGCGCGGTGCGCTTCGGCGCCCAGGCTTTAGACACTCGACATGTCGCTCAACGATCTCGTGACAACGAGCGTCGCCGTCGGTCAGGCGAGCGGCCGCCTCGTGAAGATCGGCCTGCTCGCCGATCTGCTTCGTCGTATAGCGCCAGAGGAAATCGCGATCGCGATCGGTTTCCTCTCTGGCGAACCGCGCCAGGGTCGCATCGGGATCGGCGGCGCCACGATCTGGAGCGCGAAGGACGTCGCCGCCGCCGACACGCCGACACTCAGCCTGGTCGACGTGGACCAGGCGTTGACGGAGATTGCGGCGCTCAAGGGCGCAGGGTCAATCGCTGCACGCCAGCAACGGCTGCGCGACCTCCTCCGTCGCGCCACTCGTGCAGAACAGGACTTCATCTCGCGCTTGCTGTTTGGCGAGCTGCGACAAGGCGCGCTCGAGGGCGTGCTCGTCGAAGCCGTCGCCAAGGCCAGCGGCATCAGTGCGGCAACCGTTCGGCGCTCGGTGATGATGGCCGGTGCGCTGGCGCCGGTCGCTCGCGCGGCGATCGAGAATGGCGAGTCAGGGCTCGCGAGTTTTGGTGTGCAGCTCTTCCAACCCGTTCAACCGATGCTCGCGCAGCCGGCCGAAGACATGAACGACGCGCTGGTGCAACTGCACAACGACGTTTCGCTCGAGTGGAAACTGGACGGCGCAAGAATTCAGGCGCACAAGCGCGGCGACGAGGTTCGCGTCTTCTCGCGGAATCTGCGCGATGTGACGGCTGCGGTTCCGGAGGTGGTCGACGCGATGCGCGCCCTCGATGGACGCGACCTCATCGTCGACGGCGAGGTCATCGCGTTGCGTGCGGATGGCTCGCCGCATCCATTCCAGATCACGATGCAGCGATTTGGCCGAAAGCTCGACGTCGACCGGTTGCGCTCCGAGATCCCGCTCACCCCCTTTCTCTTCGATTGCCTCTACGCCGACGGTCAGTCGTTGATCGACACGACGCAGGATGCGCGTGTCGCCCGGCTCGAGACGATCGCGCCATCGATCGTCGTGCCACGTCTGGTGCGTCCGACATCAGAATCCGCCGCGCGTTTTCTCGCAGAGACCTTGCAGCGCGGCCACGAAGGTCTGATGGTGAAATCGCTGGCCGCCCCGTACGCGGCGGGCCGGCGCGGCCAGCAGTGGCTCAAGGTGAAGATCGCGCGCACGCTCGATCTGGTGATCCTCGCTGCTGAATGGGGCCATGGCCGGCGAACGGGTTGGCTCAGCAACCTGCACCTTGGTGCCCGCGATCCCGTGCACGGCGGATTCATCATGCTGGGCAAGACCTTCAAGGGACTCACCGACGACATGCTGGCATGGCAGACCGAGAAGCTGCGTTCGCTCGAGATCTCACACGATCGGCACACCGTGTTCGTGAAGCCGGAGCTGGTCGTCGAAATCGCGTTCAACGAGGTTCAGGAAAGCCCGCACTACCCTGGCGGACTTGCGCTTCGCTTTGCCCGCGTGAAGGGATATCGGCAGGACAAGTCGGCGAACGATGCCGACACCATCGACACCGTTCGCGACATCTATCTGCGGTCGATCTCCAGCGAACCGCGCTAGATTCTGGTCCTTCGTACTTGGTTCTTGGTCCTTGGTCCGTTCTTTGGTCCTTGGTCCGGTCTTTGGTCCTTGGTCCGGTCTTGGTCCTTGGTCCGGCCGCGCAGTTAGCGACCCACTGTGCCGGCTCCAGTCTCACGCCCGCGCGCTCCCCGCGCACCGGTTGGTCCGAACGGCGCCGGTGCCGGTGGCGGCAATGGCGGCGCACTGATCTGGTAATCCGAGGGGATCGTGAAGAGATCTGCCGGCGGCTCGGCGCGGTTGATGTTGGTCAGCTTGTACTCGACAACACCGGTTCGCGGATCGGAGTTCCGCGAGTAGACCAGCATTCTCAGCTCGGGTGATTCCCATCGCTCG